>NZ_SJOR01000028.1:0-23854 GCF_012027715.1 Massilimicrobiota sp. SW1139
CTAAGATTCAGTTCTTTTTTGTTGCGGTAAAACAATTTCAATCGTTGTTCCTATATTCAATTCACTCTTCAATGAAATCGTACCTTTATAATGCGATACTATATGTTTAACAATAGCCAAACCAAGTCCAGTTCCTCCACGTTGTTTACTTCTTCCTTTATCCACACGATAAAATCTTTCAAACACACGTGCCTGATCTGCAAGTGGAATACCAATACCCGTATCTTTGACAACAATTTTCATACCATCGCCTTGCGCTTCAATATCCACAAAGACACTTCCATGATCTTTATTATACTTAATGGCATTTCCTATAATATTGTTTAATAATGTATAGATTTGTTGATGATTTCCTATATACACCATATCTTCAAAAGAATATTCCATATGGATATCATGTTTCGCTATTTCTACTTCATAACTTTCTAAAACTTCGTCCACGATACTTCGCATTTTAATAGGCATCATTTCTGCTTCAATATCCATACTTTCTAATCTTGACAGCATCAATATATCATTAATTAATCGTGACATACTATCAACTTCTGTTTGAATCTTTTCTAACATAACTTGTTTTTGACTTTCATTTTGGACAACACCTTGAGCCAATAAATCACTATATCCTCTAATAGATGTCATTGGTGTTTTCAATTCATGAGAAACATTAGAGAAAAATTCACTACGCATTTTTTCTGCTTTTTTCGATGCCGTAATATCTACGAAAAGCAAAGTTGTCCCAAAATCAACTCGCGAAATATAACAAGCATAAATATTATGATCTATTTTTAGCTCAACCTGTTGTTTTGTAATATTATTTTGTAAAGCTTGTATAATATCAGGAAAATAAAGATAATCTAAAATACGATCATGTACTTTCATATCTCCTAATATAGATATTGCCTTTTCATTAATACTTAAAATTTTATAGTCTTCATCCAATAAAACAAATCCCTCATTCATTTGTTTTAAAATTTCATCTATTTTAATACGTTCCAGTTTGACCTGACGCATAGATTTACGTAAACGATGTGATAAATTATAAATCGTGTCTACAATCACATTAAATTCCTGATAATCATAATCCTTTAAATCAACTCTAAAATCTTTACTCATATGATCAAGACTTTCACTAATTTCAATAATAGGTTTAGAGATTGTCACTGCCAGCTTACGTGATAGTATAAACGCAATTAAAAACGAAATAATACTGCTTACTGCAAAAGCTGGAATTAACGAACCTAAATAATCAGTAATACCGTGATAAGGAATAGCCAGTCTAATTATATAGTCTTCATGATTATATAAAGCTACATAAAGTGTATCCTCACCTGTTGTTTCAGATTTTCTTTGAGCATATCCTTCACTGGATTTTAAAGCTTCCTGAATTTCCTCACGATTCAAATGATTTTCAGATATAGAATCTTTTGCCGTATCAGCAACAACATTACCTTCAAGATCTATCACACTAATACGTGTATCATCACTATATGCCAAGGGATTTAACTTTTCAATTTGTCCATCAAGTGGCTGCTGATAATCCAAGGCATAATCAATCAGTTTTAAAGAATACAGCATATCGTGTTCAGTTGTATCTAAAATGCTATTAGATAACAGTGCTCCAGAAATCACACAACTGCTTAATAATGCAACAACCAGAATCACAATAAAATAACGGAGGATAGATTTAGTCATACTTATCCTCCTCTTTTTCTACAAAACGATAACCCACCGAACGAATTGTTTTAATATATTTTTCTCCATCATCATTTAACTTCTTACGAAGTGAACGAATATGAACATCTAATGCTCTTGATTCCCCAATAAAATCATATCCCCAAATATTATTTAATAATTCATCTCTTTCGACAACACGATCTTTATTTTCTATTAAATAAACAAGCAATTGATATTCTTTATGTGTTAAATCCATAGTTTCTTGATGATGTTTTACCACATGTGTTGACTTGTCAATAGATAAGGATGGTGTTCTTAAAACTTTTGATTTAGGATGAACTCTTCTTAATAATGTACGAACGCGAGCACAAAGCTCCAATACACCAAATGGCTTTGTCATATAATCATCACTACCACTATCTAAGCCATGAATCTTATCAATTTCACTATCTTTGGCACTTAAAATCAAGATAGGCATTTCTGTATTTGTTTCTCTAATCTTTTTGACAGCAGAAATCCCATCCATCTGTGGCAACATCACATCAAAAATAGCTAAATCTGGTGCCTCTCTTTTTATTTCTATAATAGCATCAATAGCATTATCAAATAGTGTAACCTGATAACCATTAGATTCAAGAGATAGTTTAACTATCTCCTGAATATTTTCATCATCCTCTATGACAAAAATACGTTCGTTCATTGTTAACCCTCCTAAATCAATCTTTGATCATTCACTGAACCAGTTTGATTAAATTCTAACCATTCACAGATATTGACTGCATGATCTCCAACTCTTTCTAAGTATTTCGCAATCATTAAGAAATCAATACAGTAATCAATTCTTTCGCTGTTTTCTTTAATAATTTCTGCAACTTCCTGTTTCACTTCTTCAAACAAAGCATCAATTTCATCATCCATGCTTTTCACTAAACGTGCAGTAGATAAATCTTTTTTAATAAATGAATCTATAGATTCATGAACCATAATTTTAGCCTTTTTAGCCATTGTCGGAATATGCTCAACAGTCTTATAAGCATGTTCACCTTCAAAATTCATAATAATTTCTGCAATATCAGCAGCCTGATCCCCAATTCTTTCCAAATCAGTAACAATTTTTAAAGCTGTTGTCACATTTCTTAAATCTGTTGCGATAGGTTGTTGACGTAAAATCAAATTAAATGCTCTTGATTCAACAGTTCTTTCCATATCATTAATTAAACGGTCATTTGTAATAATCTCTTTTGCAAGAGCTTTATCCTGATGTTTAAAAGCATCAATCATATTTTCAATAGCAACTTCTACAAGATGCCCCATTTTTGTTAAATCAACATTTAACTTTTCTAATTCTTCGTCAAATAGTTTTCTCATCATTTTACATACCTCCATTATATTTGTTTTTATTGCAAAACACAACTCTTAACCAAAACGACCAGTAATATAATCTTCTGTACGTTTATCTTTAGGCATTGAGAAAATGTCCTTTGTTTCACCATATTCTACCATTTCTCCAACTAAGAAGAAAGCCGTATAATCAGCAATACGTGATGCCTGCTGCATATTATGTGTGACAATTGCAATTGTATATTTATCTTTTAATTCCATTAATAACTCTTCAATTTTCAATGTAGAAATAGGATCCAAGGCACTTGTTGGTTCATCCAATAAAATGACTTCTGGTTCTACCGCTAAACATCTTGCAATACATAAACGCTGTTGTTGTCCACCAGATAAACCAAGTGCTGATGTATGCAAACGATCTGCAACTTCATCATATAAAGCTGCTGCTTTTAAACTTTTTTCAACAATTTCATCTAATTTCTTTTTATTTTTAATACCATGAATTCTTGGTCCATAAGCAATATTATCATAAATACTCATTGGAAATGGATTAGGTTGCTGAAAAACCATCCCTACTTTTTTACGTAACACTGTTGTATCAACACGTGGATCATAAATATTTTCTCCATCTAATGTAATTTCACCTTCGATTTTAACATTATTTACATAATCATTCATTCTATTTAAAGTCTTAAGAAATGTAGATTTCCCACATCCTGAAGGACCAATAAATGCTGTGATTTTATTTTCTACAATATCTAAATTCACATCTTTCAATGCATGTTTTTCTCCATAATGAAGATTTAAATTTTTAGAACTAATTTTTACACTCATTTTTTTAACCTTCCTTAATCAATTTTATTGACATCAAATCTTTTAGAAATCCATTTTGCTAAGAAATTCAATACTAACACAACAACAATTAAAATTAATGCAATGACAAAGGCAACATCATAATTCGCTTTTGCCATTTCTAGATAAAGTTGAATTGTTAAAGTTCCACCACTTGAGAATAAGTGTTCAAATAACCCTCTAGGTAATGTTGCTAAACTTCCTGCAGTGAATAGTAATGCAGCAGATTCAGCAACAATTCTTCCCATTGCCAAAATGATACCTGTTAAGATCCCAGGAATCGCACTTGGTAATAAAACTGTACGAATCATATACCATTTTGTCGCTCCAATTCCTAGTGCTGCTTCACGATAACTTTTTGGTACTGCCTGCAAGGCAACCTGTGTATTTCTAGAAATGATTGGCAAAATCATAATAGCTAATGTTAAGGCCCCTGTTAAAATAGAATACCCTAATTTTAATAAATTTCCAAAAAACAACATACCGAATAAACCATAAATAATAGATGGAATACCAGCTAAAACTTCAGTTGTAAATGAAATGATTTCAACAAATTTCTTATTTGTTGCATATTCATTTAAGTAGATTGCTCCCCCAATACTAATAGGACCAGCGATCAATAATGTCACAACAATCATATAAACTGTATTAATAATATTAGGTAAAATCCCTACTGTATCCTTTAATACACTTGTTGTATTGACAAGATATCCAAAATTGAAGCTTGGAATACCTCTTATTAATATATAACCAATAATAACAATCAATAGACCAACAGAAATGAGAGTGGATAATTGAATAAGAAAACTTAAGACTTTATCACTTAATCTACTTTTTTTATCAAAAATACTATTTTCCATCTTCTCCACCTCGTTTTAAAATAAATGTTAATATCAAGTTAATTGCTAAAATAAAGATAAATAATACCAAACCAATTGTAAACAATACTTCACGATGTGTTCCTGAAGCATATCCCATTTCAGAAACGATACCAGTTGTTAAGAAACGAACTGAATTGAATGGTAATGGGAAATTGACTGAGTTCCCTGCCACAAGCAAGATAGCCATAGCTTCACCAATCGCACGACCAACTCCTAAAACAACCGCTGACATAATCCCATTTTTAGCAGCTGGTAAAACAACTTTAAAAATTGTCTGCATTTGACTTGCACCTAGCGCCAAAGAACTTTTACGATAATCATCTGGTACTGATTTTAATGATGTTTCCGTAATATTAATTAAAGTTGGTAAAATCATAATGGCCAAAACCAAAATAGCTGAAATCAAATTGGCTCCACCTGTAAACTGATGTGTTTTTGACCCAGCAAAAATAGCCAGCTCCAATTGATACATTAATGGATTGATAATTAATATTCCTAAAAGTCCATAGACGACTGATGGAATCCCTGCTAACAATTCAACTGCTGATTTTACAATATTTCTCACTTTTGGATTAGCAATTTCAGCTAAGTTGACAGCTGTTAAAATTCCAATAGGAACTCCTATCAAAATCGCAAAGAATACCCCAACAATTGATGTTAAGATTATATTAAGAATACCATAATGTGGATCAGCCGCAGTTGGTGCCCATACATTGCTGAATAAAATTTCAGTTAATCCAACTTCAAAAATAGCTGGCGTCCCTGAAACAAACATATACGCTGTAATCCCAACAACAGCTACAATAGAAACAACAGCACAACAAGTAAAAATAATAGATGCTATTTTTTCTACCATTGATTTTGTTTTTCTATTTGCAATAATAGATATCATCTTCTTTTCCATATTTAACCCCTTCTTTTATATATAGCTCCACAAATCAATGCTAGTTTATATCTTTTCATGTAAAAGAAATAGCAATATTTTGTATAAAAAATGTTAAGATTATGTAAAATATTTAAATTTCTATGTATCTAATCCATGATTTTCGATGTTTTTTTACATTTATTTCTTTACTTTTTCTTTACAAACAGTATAACTTTAAAATTTATTTTTATACAAAAAAAGAGGCATAATCCTATGCCCCTTAAAAGACTATTTTGCTGAAACTAAACCAACAGATGAGATAACTTCTTGTCCTGCATCACTATTAATGAATTCAAATACAGCTTGAACTTGTGCTGATTGTTCACTGATTTCACCTTTAGTGGCCATAACGAATGGTCTTTGTAAAGTATATGAACCATCTTTTACTGTTTCTTCACTTGGTGCAACACCATCTAATTGTAATGCTTTAACTTTATCATTTAATGCATCTAATGAAATATATCCAATTGCTCCTGGTGTAGATTGTACAGCTGCAGCAACTGCTCCAGTTTCATTTAATGTTTGAGCTAATTGACATTGATCAGCGATATCTAAGATTTCTTCGAATGCATCTCTTGTTCCTGAACCACTTTCACGTCCAATAACAACGATATTTTGGTCAGCTCCACCAACTTCGCTCCAGTTAGTAATTTTTCCAGTGTAAATATCTTTTAATTGTTGAGTTGTTAAATTTGTAGCTGTGTTCGCTGTATCAGTAACAACTGCAATACCATCTAAAGCAACAATATTTTCTACTAAACCACCTGCTTTTTCTTCATCAGTTAAAGCTCTTGATACATCTCCGATATCAGCAGTTCCATTTGTTACTGCTTCAACCCCAGCACTTGAACCTGTAAATTGTGGCTCTAATTGTAAATTTGGATAAGTTTCTACAATACCTTCTTTTAATCCATTAACAAGTTTTTCCATTGATGTTGAACCATTTAAAGCAACAGTTCCACTCACATCTCCACTTCCTGAAGCAGCCGCATCGCTACCTCCATCATTATTTCCGCATCCTACCAAGCTAAAGCTTAATACACATGCTAATAATAAAGCTCCGAATTTTTTCATATTTTAACCCTTCCTTTTTATCATTTATCATTCGTCTTTATTGACAAACATAGTGTATATCTTTTTAAATGGTGGAAAAATCATATTTTTGTATAAAATTTGTTAAGATTATGTAAAAGCACATGATTATTTGAAGCAATAATCTAAATAAAATCCTAAGCCTCCGCTTAACACATAAACTTTCTGATATCCTCTTTGCATCAGAATTCTGGCACAATTATAAGCTCTGACTCCAACTGCACAATATATCACAACGGTCTGTTTTGGATCTATTTCCTGATAACGATGAATCAATTCACCGTATGGAATATGATAAGATCCTTCAATATATCCAGCTTTTCTTTCATCGTTTTCTCTGACATCCAATGTGATGACATGATCTTTGATTTGTTGATATTCATCAGGCAGCACCAACTGTATATAACCATTTTGCATATTCTCAGCGACATATCCTACCATATTGATTGCATCCTTAGCCGAAGCAAACGGTGGAGCATAAGCGATATGAAGATCTTTTAAATCCGTTACTTTCCCATGATAATGAATAGCTGTGGAAATCACATCAATACGTTTATCAACGCCTTCATAACCTATAACCTGTGCTCCTAATATGTTCTGTTCAAGGTCATAGATCACCTTTATTGTCAGTGGCTTGGCTCCAGGATAGTATCCTGCATGGGATTTTTGTTGGATAATAACCACTTCATAATCTTGATGTCTATGTAAACCTTGAGCCTGTAATTGTTTTTCATTGAAGCCGGTGCTTGCTGCGGCCATCTCAAAAACTTTAATAATACTACTTCCTAATGATCCTAGATATTTTTGAGGATATCCTGCCAGATTATCTGCCAGAATTCGACCTTCTTTGTTAGCCGGACCTGCTAAAGGTATCATTGTTTTTTGATGATGAATATAATGTTCAACTTCAATCACATCTCCAACTGCATAGATATCTGGAATATTTGTTTTTAAATATTCATCTACAACAATACCACCTCTTGCATTACAGTCAATTCCAGCTTTTTTAGCTATTTCACTTTGTGGCTTTACACCGACTGAAAGAATGACCAAATCATAACTTTTTGTAAAAGAGTTCGTTTTGACTTGTATTTTGGATTGATGATCTTCAAAAGCTAATAATTCTGTATTCAAATATAAATGAATACCTTTTCGATTTAAATATTTATGTATGGGCTGAACCATCTCAAAATCTAAATTATTTAAGATTTGTGGTCCTTTTTCTATAACATCAACATCTACATTCAATTCTTTTAAATTTTCAGCTGTTTCAATCCCTACAAAGCCTCCACCAATAATACATGCTGTGTGAATATTTTCCAGCTCCACTTTTTGGCGTATTTTTTCAAAATCATCAATTGTCCATAATTGTTGAATATCAGGATGATCAATTCCAGGAATCGGCAATCGAATAGGCGATGATCCTGTCGCAATAACCAACTGATCATAATTTTCTTCATAAGTTTCTCCTGTCATATGATTATAAACGGAGATACTCTTGTTTTCAGGATGAATCGCTGTGACTTCACTCGTCACTCTGACATCAATCTGAAAACGATCATAAAATAACTGTGGTGTCATCAACAGTAAATCATCTTTACCTTGAATTTCACCAGACACATAATAAGGTAATCCACAATTGGCATAAGACACATAATTTCCCTTTTCAAAAACAATCATTTCTACATCTTTATTTAATCTTCTCAGTCTGGCAGCTGTTGTGGCTCCAGCAGCTACACCTCCAATAATTAAAACTTTCATTATCTTCACCTTCCTATTTTTATTGTAAAGAACTTTTGATATAAAGTAAAATAACGTGCACTAAAAAAGGCATTTTATGAGTTTTTCATAAAATACCTGATGACTCTATAAATCACATATTCCTTTACCTTCACCATACATGCTATACCAGTCGGCATTGAAATCGTCTACTGCTTTTTCTATGCTTGGATTCTTGAAAATCTGTTTCAAGATCTCTACTGGTGCTGTAATAGACTGCGCTCCATAATTGAATGCATCTCTAATTTGCTGCACTCCTTTGAATGATGCTGCGACTATCTTTGTATCATATCCATCCATGACAATACGATTTGATAATTCATTGATGAGCTCCATTGGATCTGCTCCTAGATTTCCAATTCTATTGACATATGGCGCAATATAATCTGCCCCTGCTGCCAGTGCCATATAAGCCTGCATCAAATCATAGACAGCTGTCGCTGTGACATGAATGTTTTCTTCTTTCAACATCTTAATTGCTTTGATTCCTTCATAAGATACTGGTACTTTGATATAGACCTGTCTGTCTATTTCTTCAAGGATTCTATGTGCTTCCTTGACCATGCTTTGACAATCCTTAGAAATCACCTGAATATGAAGACTTCTATCCTTTCCAATAATATCTCTGATTGCTCGCATATGTGCAAAGAAATCCTCTGGGCTTGTCTTCTTGACAATAGAAGGATTGCTTGTAACACCTACGATAGGCATATAAGCAACAGCTTCCTTAATTTCTTCTAAATCAACTGTATCAATAATAAATTCCATAATCTTCTCCCTATAAACTTTGTTCTGTTCTTCCAATAATATCATCTTGTGTTGCTTTTGATAACACATTAAAGAAAGCTGAATATCCTGCCACTCGCACAATTAAATCCTTATGCTTTTCTGGGTGTTTTTGAGCATCAATTAAAGTTTCTTTAGACACAACATTATATTGAACATGATATCCTTCCAATCTATTAAAGAATGTTTTCATCAACATTTCTAATTTCTGTTTATTTTCTTCTGTTGATAACATCTGTGGTGTTACTTTCTGATTCAATAAAACACCACCCGTAATTTCATGAGTTGGTAATTTGGACACAGATTTAAAGACCGCTGTTGGACCACTTTTATCACAACTATGCGCTGGTGAACATCCTTCTGCCAATGGTGTATGAGCATGTCTGCCATCTGGTGTTGCCATCGTTCCAAATCCCTGCCCTACATTAGCGGAAATAGAGGATGTTCCAGCATAACGAATACCTCCAATTGGCCCTCTACCATAACGCGTATTTGGATACTTTTTCATTTCATCAATATAAGATGCATAGGCATCAACGACCAACTGATCCACTTCATCATTATCATTGCCATATTTAGGCGCTTCTTCAATCAACATTCTTTGAATTCTTTGACTTTCTTCACTTTGAAAATCATCGACTAAAGCATCCCATAATTGTTGTTGAGTGATTTCCTTTTCATCAAAGACAAGTTTCTTAATTGCTGCCAGACTATCAGCCATATTCGCAATACCTACCTGCAATCCTGAAATGAAATCATAGACAGCTCCACCTTCTTTAATTGTCTTTCCTCGACCAATACAATCTTCAGTAAGGGCTGAGCACAAAACATCAGGAACATCTTTTTCAGAAGCTAAATCAATTGCATTTTCAACAATCACACTCATACGTGTTAATTCTCTGACTACCTGATCCCATGCTTGCATCAATTCTTCATAAGATTTCATTTCTGTAAAATAACCACATTCTTTTACAAAACGTTTTCCAGAAGTCATATCCACCCCATTATTCATCGCAATCAATAAAATTCTTGGGAAATTCATATAACTCATACCTGTACAACGATAACCCCATTTTCCTGGCACTGCTGTTTCCACGCAACCAATTGCAGAATAATTATAAGCATCTTCTTCTTTGACACCTTTTTCAATAAACGAAGGAATAATCACTTCATCATTATTAAAGGCTGGCATACCAGTTCCTAATTTCATCACTTCAATAGCTTCATCAAAGAATTCCTGATTGATATGAGCATGGTATCTCACCGTTAAGTTTGGCTGAGGCAATCTTGTTTGTGCTACTGACTTCAAAACTAAGAAAGATAATTGATTCACCGCATCTTTTTTATCTGTTGTCTGTCCTCCAATTGTCACATTTTGATACATTGGGCTTCCAGCACTTGAAAATGTATGAGCCTGACTACGGACTTTATTGATTGTGAGAGTCTTAATCCATAAATTTGTCAGTAATTCAACTGCTTCATCTTCTGTGATAATATTGTTATCTAAATCATGTTTTAAATAAGGATACATATATTGATCAAAGCGACCATATGATAACGAATGTCCATTAGATTCAATCTGTAAAATCAATTGAATAAACCATACTGATTGAATCGCTTCATGAAATGTTTGAGCTGGCTGATAAGGCACTTTGTCACAAATACGACTGATTTCCAATAATTCTTCTTTTCTTTTTCCTGTTTCTTTTTTAGCTTTTTCTTTTGCTAGAACACTAAAACGCTTTGCAAATGTTTTGACTGCTTCAATAACAATCAATACTGCATTATAAAATTGATATTTATTAAGATTTTCAGGAACACATAAATCCAAATGATTTTTGATATCTAAAACTCTGTCTTCATAACCTTTTAAACCGATTTCTAAGACTTTTTGATATTCAACAGCCAAATGAGCATCTCCTGAATTCAGTTTTCCTTCCATACCAAAAAATCCTGTTTCCATAAAGACACTGACTTCTTCAGGAAGTAAAGCTTCACCTTTAGCTCTTAGATTATTATTTTCCCAAAATGGCGCAATAGAACGTAAAGCTTCTTTTGTTTCTTCTGTAATATAGAAAACATCTCCATCACGTTTTTCAAATGTATCTAATTCATCCATAACAAACTTCATTGTATATTCAGGAAAGATCGGTGCATCTTTATTTGACGAAGCCTGATTTCCTACAATTAAAGTTTCATCTTCAATATAAATAGACATTTTTTCCAATATATTTTTTAACATATAGGCACGTTTCATGACAGGTGTCTGATTCTTATATTTCTCATAAGCTTCTGTCACAAGCAATGCACGCTGAGCATCAATATAAGGTTTCTTATCCAATACAGCTTCTCTAAAATGATTCATACGTGGTGTTAAATCACCAAAATGTTCAACATTCTTCATTTTTCTTCTCCTTTTTATTTCATTTGAAAGTTTTATGTGTTTCATTTTCAAATATATCTTAACATATATCTAATT
Source organism: Massilimicrobiota sp. SW1139 (assembly GCF_012027715.1). NCBI lineage: Bacteria > Bacillati > Bacillota > Erysipelotrichia > Erysipelotrichales > Erysipelotrichaceae > Massiliimicrobium > Massilimicrobiota sp. SW1139. Next base: position 11,807 of record NZ_SJOR01000028.1, read on the forward strand.
AAAGTCAATATTTATTTGAATAAAAACATATTATATTTCATTTGAAACTTATTTATTTACTATTTAAAACATTTGTGATAACATATAGTCAAAAGGAGAATGACTATGACAAAAGGTATCATTTTTAATATTCAAAAATTTAGTATTCATGATGGCCCTGGTATCCGTACAACAGTCTTTTTAAAAGGTTGTCCATTAAGATGTGAGTGGTGTTCTAATCCGGAATCACAAAATGAAAATATACAGATTCTATGTCATCACGACACATGTTTACATTGTTGCCATTGTGTAAAAACTTGTCCTCAACAAGCAATCTCATTTCAGGATGGATATATCCATGTTCATTTTGATCAATGCATTGGTTGTTTACAATGCATTCAACAATGTCCTTCACATTCTTTATCATGTGAAGGAGAGTATCAAGACATTGATGAAATTGTTCGTATCTGCAAACAGGATCTTCCTTTTTATGAAGAATCTCAAGGTGGCGTGACGATTTCTGGTGGTGAAGGTATGGGACAACCCCAATTCGTTGAAGCACTCATTCAGGCATTAAAAAAAGAACATATCCATACTGCAATTGAAACGACAGGATATGTTCCAGAAGAAACATTTCAACATTTAGCCCCACAGTTTGACCTTTTATTATTTGATGTCAAACACCACGACAGTCAACAACATTTCTTAAAAACTGGCGTTCATAATGAACTGATTATAAAAAACTTAACCTGGGCTTTTCAACAGGGTATAGACATATTACCACGTATCCCTGTCATTCCTGATTTCAATTATTCTTTAGAAGATGCAAGAGGACTTGCTGGAATGTTACATAAGATTGGATTAAAACGTGTGCAACTCTTGCCTTTCCATCAATTTGGTGAAAAAAAATATGACATGTTGAATAAAGAATATACCTATAAAAATCAAAAAGCCCTCCATAATGAGGACTTAAAAGATTATCAGCAAATTTTTATTGATGAAGGTTTAGATTGTTTTATTTAGGAGCATTGCTCCTTTTATTATACCTTTTTGACAATTACATTTTGACTTTGTAAATATTCTTCACTTTCTTGAGGAATCATTCCATCTGTAACAACACAATAAACATCTTGTGTGGGCAATAAATTGACTAAACCTACTTGTTGAAACTTAGAAGACTCTGTCACAACAATCACATGAGCAGCCTGACGAGCCATATCTCGCACTGTTTCACTACGCATATAATCATTTCCAGTAAATCCCGTATTTTTTGAAAAACCATCTGTACCAATAAAAAACTTATCAACAAAGAACGCTTCAACGCAACGTCTTGTCATTGGACCAACAACAACCTGTGCTTCTTTTTGATATTCTCCGCCAAGTAAAATCAGTTTGACTTGAGAATATTGACGAATGTAATCAGCAATAAAAGAAGAATTCGTAATAATTGTAACATCTTTTTTTGTTGAAGCAATTTCTTGAGCCAGTAAGGCACAACAGGAACCAGATTCAATCATAATTGTTTCACCATCTTCAATCATTTGACAAGCTGATTTGGCTAATTGTTGTTTAATATCATAATGATAGGCTAATCTATTATTCATATCATCCTGTCCATTCAATGTCGCAAAGCCATGTTCTCTAACAATCAATCCTTTTTTCTCTAGCATATCCAAATCTTTACGTATTGTCACTTGTGACACACCAAGATTTTGAGATAATTCTGTAACATCCACTTTATTCTTTTCAGTTAATAACTCCAATATTTTTGTATGACGCAATTCCATTTTCTTCATATTCATCACCTTAACATTTAGATTATCACATTCAACTTTCAAACGCAACTTTATATACCAAAGAAAAAAAGTAATCCGAAGATTACTTTTTATCATACACAAAATGTGTCTGTTAAAGGATAGAATATATCATAGTTACAAGTATGTCTAGATCTAATCTGGCTTTTGAATCTAAAATGACGATGAATAGGAGTATGAGGGCAACTATTTCTATCATTCATATCCTCTTTTATTCTTTATATATCTTTACACGCTTAGATATATCGGTTAGGATTTGCTAACTTCTATATATTATTAATAGTTAGCTTTAACTAACTCTATAATCAGTATACTATATATAATAAATTTGTCAATAGTTTATATGATTTTTTAATCAATAAATTCATTGTTTTCCTTGTTGATTCAGCTATCAAAACATATTAAAAAAGATGTTATAAAACATATCATCTATAACATCTCTTGATTATGATCCTCTTCAATACTTTTCTATGAACAACTTATTGATTGAATATGATAACCAGCATTTTCTACAACCTGATATAGTTCATTATCATTGATTTCTCGATCATAGAAAATCGTCGCTGTCTGTGATTGAAGATCAACCTTTGCACTAACTCCATCAATCTTATTTATAGCATCCATGACCTGTTTGGCACAGTGATCACAATGCATTCCTTCAATTTTTAATAATTTCTTCCCAATAACAGGTGAAGTCAATTTCTTTTCTTGCATATCTAAACTTTCATGATTTCCACCACAACATGCTCCTTCACCTTTAAAGTGTCTGATACTTCCTTTTAATGCAAATCCTAATAAGACAATCACAATAATGATAATAATGGCATCAACCATGACGATCCCTTCTTTCCTGGAACTTTAAATCACGACGCTTATTCAAACGCTTCTTTATTTGTTGAAATCCTAGAAAGGCTAACATTCCTATAATATAAACACCAATCACAATGATGAACATATAAAACATTGAACCTGTTGAATTACCCATCTATAATTTCCTTTCTTTTTTCATTTTATCAGCAAAATATGTTTCTTTTAAATGACTCAAATCTCCACACCCACTACATCCATCACATATTCCATGACAACCATTTTGCGCCCCATTTTTCTTTTGACGATGTCGCTGAAAAATGACAAATCCACAATATCCTATTATCAATATAAGCACAATTATATCTGCCATTTTTTTCAACTCCTTTGATATGTCAAAACTGGACACCAAGGTATCCAGTTATTTGATTATGAATTCACTTGAACCGATCTTCTTGAATAAACTTTTTGATTTTTATATGGATCAGGTCTAAACAATAAGAATAATATCACAGCTGCTAAGACAAATGCAATAGCAGTCCAGATTCCAAAGGCTCCTCCCATCAGGAATGTTCCAATCTGATAAATACATAAACATACAACATAAGCGAAGACATTTTGGAAAATGATGGCAAACCAGAACCATTTACGAGATTGCATCTGTTGAGCCATAGTTGCAATAGCCGCAAGACATGGTGAATCTAATAAGTTGAAAATCAAGAATGATAAAGCAGATAAAGTTGTAGGGAACCATGCTTGGACACCTTGAGCAACATTGACTGCATCTTCGACATCTCCAGCAACATTCGCCAATAATCCCATTGTTGAAACAATCGCTTCTTTCGCTGTAAATCCTGAAAGCGAAGCAGCCACTGCCTGCCAGTTTCCAAATCCAAGTGGTGCAAAGATTGGAGCAATCAATCCACCAATCATTGCTAATAAACTATCGCCACTCTCTACTAGTCCAAATTGTCCATCTACAAATCCATATGCACCTAAGAACCACATCACAACACAAGCTAAGAACAAGATTGTTCCTGCTTTAATAATAAATCCTTTTAATCTTTCCCATACATGTAATAAAACTGTTTTGGCAGATGGAATATGATATTGTGGTAATTCCATAACAAATGGTGCAGGTTTTCCAGAGAATGGTTTTGTTTTCTTCAAAATAATAGCAGCAACCAGTACAGCAACAATACCTAAGAAATACATCATTGGTGCAACAAATGAACTTTCTGTATATCCAGCTGCTTCTCCTGCAATCACACCACCCATTAACGCTATAACAGGAAGTTTAGCTCCACATGGTATGAAAGTTGCTGTCATGATTGTCAAACGACGATCATTATCCTGTTCAATTGTTTTAGATGCCATAATACCTGGAATTCCACATCCTGAAGAAATCAATAATGGAATAAAGCTCTTTCCAGATAATCCAAAATGTCTAAATACACGGTCCATAACAAATGCAATACGTACCATGTATCCACAATCTTCTAAGATTGACAGGAATAAGAATAAGATAGCCATCTGTGGTACGAAACCAAGAACAGCTCCTAAACCTCCAATAATTCCATCTATGACAAGTCCCTGAACAACTTCTCCAGTTCCAATACTTGTCAAGAAACCTCCAACAGCATCCTGAATGGCCACAACAAAGACATCATTTGTCCAATCTGTCACCCAAGTTCCTACAGTTGTAACAGATACATAATAAACAATAAACATCACTGCAATAAAGATAGGAATACCTAAAATACGATTTGTCACAATTTTATCAATTTTATCTGATACTGTTAATTTTTCTCCACCTTTTTTTACAGTTGTAGAAATAATTTTTTGAATAAATTGATAACGTTCATCAGTGACAATACTTTCCATATCATCATCATGTTTCTTTTCCAATGCTTCACGTTGTTGATCAATAACAGTTCTATCTTGAATTTGATTTCCAATACTTTCAACAACTTTACTATCATTTTCCAGCAATTTAACAGCATACCATCTTTTTTTATTTTCACTGATAGAAACAGGAAGCCATTTTTCTACTTCTGCAATAGCATTTTCTAACTCAGATGAGAAGATATCTTTTGGTAGAGATACTTCTTTTTTACGCGCAACTTTAATTGCTTCATCCATTAAATCATTTAATCCTGTCTGTTTTAAAGCTGATGTTTCAATAATTGGACAATTCAATAACATTGAAAGACGTTTTGTATCAATCTTAATATTTCTTTTTTTCAATAAATCAGCCATATTTAAAGCAATCACAACCGGTACCCCAGTTTCAATCAATTGTGTTGTTAAATATAAGTTTCTTTCAATATTTGTAGCATCAACCAAATTAATAATAACATCTGGATTTTCATTTAAAATATAATCACGGCTGACCACTTCTTCTAATGTATATGGTGAAAGAGAATAAATACCAGGTAAGTCGGTAATAATGATATCTTCATCTTTTCTCTTCCCTTTTAATTTTCCTTCTTTTTTCTCTACTGTAACACCAGGCCAATTTCCAACATATTGGTTTGCTCCAGTAAGAGCATTGAACATCGTTGTCTTTCCACAGTTAGGGTTACCAGCAAGAGCAATTTTCATATTCATATTCTTATCCCCCCTTTATTTCACTTGTACGCACTGTGCATCCATTTTTCTTACAGTTAGTTCATATCCTCTGACTGTAATTTCCACAGGATCACCTAATGGCGCAACTTTTCTAATATACAAGTCCGTTCCTTTTGTAATTCCCATATCCATGATACGTCGTTTATAAGCACTATCCCCATCAATTTTGGTAACAGTGACTGTACTACCCACTTTCGCTTCACTCAAATTCATCATCAATTCTCCTTTCAATCCAATCATTTCCAAGACTACACCATAATATGACGTGCCATATCTTTATTAATGGCAATTCTTGAATCTTTAATATTCACAATGACATTTCCATTCATTGTCGATAAAACAGTAATTTCACTTCCAGCAACAAAACCAAGATTTTCTAAAAAACGTCTTGTTTCTTCATTACCACCAATTTTTCGAATTCTATTCACTTCTCCAATACCAACCAATGTTAATGGCATCATAATCATCCCTTCTTATAATTAGCAAAAGCTAACTCTTGATTAAAAATATAAGTTAGTCGTATCTAACCTCATGAATAGAATACTCCCATTTCCTGTATTTGTCAATAACTCCAAGCAAAAAAGTAGCTATTTTTATATTTTATAGTATAATAAATTAATTATAGGTATTTAAAAACTTGGGAAGTCAAACATCCCCAAGTTTATTATTTTTATTGATGAATTTCAAAAGTATATCCTTCTACAAATAATGTCATTGTCCCCTCTGTATCAGCCTGAGTTTTTAAAATAGGCATAGCCAAATAAAGCGTTCTTGTTTGTCCCGCTAATATACTGCCACTTTCTGAAATTGATTTATGATCCTCACTCTCCAAAATAATTTGAGAATGAATGATTTCATCATTCATTTGATATTCACAATAAATATACTCTGCAGGATCTATATCCAGGGATGATTGATTTTGAATTTCTAATGACAACACAACAAAAATCTGGTCTTCATGATCGGTAGGATGATAGCTATAAAAGAATCCTTTTTGTGATGGCTCAATACGTTCACTTTCCTGGCAATCTAATATGGTGATTTGTGAATTGGAACAGTTTATCACATCACCAATAGACTTCACTTGATTATCTTCCTGTACTTCTTCTAAAGAAAAAGTATATTGATAATCTTTTTGATTCATAACTTGAAGAGCTAGCTGTGCCTGTTGTTTCGTGTTATTTTTGGCGACTTCACAATAAAGATGTATATAGCGTTCTTCTTGTGGTTTTAAAGTATCTGTAGTACTCATTTGTGTATAATGGATTGATTCTATAGCCAACTGAACATCATGTTTTTCATTATTTAATTCAATTTTTCCACTATATAAATCTGATAACTCATACTCATTTTCTGATAAATTATGCGTTCTCACGATAATATCAATAAAAATATGCTGATTATCCGCTGGCTTTAAATATTGATATGTTCTATTTTTATTAGCAGGTGCAATCTCATCAGTTAATGATGTTTTTATCATTTCAAATTCCAACTGATTATCAATTGTATAAACCTCTGTCATTTCCAGCTCTGTTTGTGTTGGTGTCACTTTTGTTTCCGTCGATTTTGGAGAAGAGCACCCTGATAGCATGAAAGCTACCAGCAAAATAATTATTTTCTTCATAAATATCAGTCCCCTTTGACAATATTTTACCATAAATGAATCTTTTAGCGAAAAAAATAATCTCTTCTATAAATAAAAAGGCTAAGTCAAAATTTGATTTAGCCTTATTTAATCACTCTTACTCTAATAACATTTTCTAAAGTTTCTAATTCTTCTAACCCTGCAATATCTTGTGTATCAATCATTGTATAAGCATACTCACCCTTAGCTTTATTGACCATATTTTCAATATTGATATGTTTATTCGCAAGAATTGTCGCAAATTGTGCTAACATATTAGGAACATTTTTATGAATTAAACAAATACGATATTGTGTTGTGCGTGGTTCTTTCACTGAAGGAAGATTCACAGAATTTGTAATATTTCCATTTTCTAAATAATCCATCATTTCTCTAACAGCCATGATTGCACAATTATCTTCTGATTCAGGTGTAGATGCACCTAAATGAGGCATCACAATCACATCTTTTTGATTAATGATATCTTCTGTCGCAAAATCAGTTATATATTTTTTGATTTTCCCCTGAGCAATTCCATCTAGAATATCCTGAGAGTTCACCAAATCTGCTCTAGCAAAGTTCAGAATACGAACTCCATCTTTCATTTTTTGAATACTTTCTTGATTAATCATTCCTTTTGTTTCTGGCGTACTTGGCGCATGCAATGTAATATAATCACATTCAGTGAAAATCGTATCAACATTTTGAGCATTTTTGACCCATTTACTCATACCCCATGCTGCATCTACTGAAATATAAGGATCATAGCCATACACTTCCATTCCTAATTTAATAGCTGCATTCGCTACACTCACACCAATAGCGCCTAGACCAATAATTCCTAATTTCTTACCATCAATCTCAGGACCAACAAATTGACTCTTCCCCTTTTCTACCAGTTTTCCAACATCTTCCTGTCCTTTTAAAGTTTTGACCCAGTCAATACCTTCAACAATCTGTCGTGAAGATAAAAACAATGCACATAAAACTAACTCTTTAACAGCATTGGCATTTGCGCCTGGTGTATTAAAAACAACAACACCCTGTTCACTGCATTTTTCAATAGGAATATTATTGACACCTGCCCCTGCACGTGCAATGGCTTTTAATGATTGCGGAAATTCATAATCATGCAAAGCTGCGGAACGGACAAGAATACCATCTTCATCCTTTTGATTTTCGCCTACAAGATACTGTTCTCCAAACAATTGTGTTCCTTTAGGAGAAATCTTATTCATTAATTTGATTTTATACATTTTCATCACCTATTTTCTTCTTCAAATTTTTTCATAAAGGCAACTAATGTTTCAACGCCTTCTTTTTCCATCGCATTATAAATAGAAGCTCGAATACCTCCTACAGAGCGATGACCTTTTAAATTCGTCATCCCTGCCGCTACTGATTCCTTGACAAACTTTGCATCTAAATCCTTGTTAGGACAAGTAAAAGTCACATTCATTAAAGAACGGTTGCCAGGATCACTATGTGCAATATAAAAGTCTGACTGATCTAAATAATCATATAATAGCTTTGCTTTTTCTTCATTTCTTTTTTTCATAGCTTCTAACCCACCTAAAGAATCAATCCATTTTAAAACTTCTCCTAATACATAGATTGAAAAAGTTGGTGGTGTGTTATACATAGAATCATTTTGAGCGATTGTATCATATTCCATCAGCACTGGAATTTTTTCCTGATGGTCTTTGATTAAATCTTCTCTGACAATCACAACTCCTAGTCCTGCAATCCCCATATTTTTCTGTGCTCCAGCATAAATCATGCCATAGTCATTCACATTGATTGGCTGAGATAAAATATTAGAAGACATATCAGCCACAATAGGTATTCCATGTGTATCTGGAACATATTTCCATTCTGTACCATAAATGGTATTATTTGAACATAAATGTACATAAGAAGCATCTTCTCTTATATCTAATTCATCTTGAGTTGGAATATGTTTAAAGTTCTGTGCACTGCCATCATAAACAATATGCACATCACCAAATTTCTTTGCTTCCTGAGCAGCTTTCTTTGAAAAAGATCCTGTAATGATATAATCAGCTTTTCCATTTTTCATCAAATTCAGTGGAATCGTTGAAAATTGTTGTGTCGCCCCACCTTGAATAAATAATATCTGATAATGATCAGGAATATTCATTACCTTTTTTAACATAGCTTTTGTTTCATTAAAAATGTCAAGATAGGATGATGATCGATGACTCATTTCCATTACGCTCATACCACTATCGTTATAGTTCAACATTTGAGAAGCGATTTTTTCTAATACAGATACAGGTAATGTTGATGGACCTGCTGAAAAGTTATAAACTCTTTTTGTTGTCATATCGACACCCTCCTTTTTAAAATATTGATGTCATTATATATGATTTATACAAATTTATCAAATGATTTTATAATTTTTCATAATTTGTAATTATTTTTGTATAAATTGTATACAATTTCATCTATTTATCACCCATCCTTTAAACTATATTCATCTTTATAACAAAAAAGAACTAGCTTTTTACTAGTTCATCTGTAATGTTGCTTCACGAATATAATTGCCTACATCCTGTGGCTGATGAGCATCAGAAGCATAGATCAATTCTACTCCATTCTCTTTAAAAATCTGTAAAAGTTCCTGAGATAATCCCATATCTGGATGATGATAACGATAATAACATCCCACATTGTTTTCAGCTTTCATATGATGTGCTTTTAAAAGCTCGGCCATCTTTTGATAAGTTGGCTTCAAATCATATGTAGGATAGATTTGAAAAAGTTTAATCGTATCTGGATGCGCCAGTTGGGTAAATAATTGTGATTCTATTAATTGAAAAACAAGTTCGTAATAACGTTTATAGATATCATTGGCATCATATTTGTTCCATAATAAATCTTTTGAAAAACTCATATCATATAAAATACCATCAATTGAATGAATAGCACCTACCAGAAAGTCAAAAGAATATTGTCCTAATAATTCTTTTAAAAAGTTCTCATATTCTGGAACATAACAGACTTCTAATCCATATTTCACTTTGACAGGCAAGTCCATTTGTTGGATATCTTTCATCAAATCAATGAAATCACTTAAATGATCTTTAAATTTCATGTCTTTATTAGCTAACCATGTCTTTTGTACATCATATTGTTTGAGTCTTTCATAGATGGATTCAAATTCAATAAAACGATGTGTATGATCTAAAATCTGAATTTCATCCAATCCTTTTTGATGTGCTGCTTCTACAAATTGTAAAACATATTCTTTTGTGAGTGGCCCATTTTCTAGATGCATATGTCCATCAATATACTTCATTATTTCATCAACTCCTTTGATTTATTATATGAAGATATTTGAGATTTGTAAAATCTTATCATCAATTATTTTTTCATGATATAATCATTTTAGAGGTGATCAATATGCCACAATGGTGGAAAGAAGAAATTGTTTATCAAATTTATCCTAAAAGTTTTCAAGATAGTAATCATGATGGAATCGGTGATATTCAAGGAATCATTCAAAAACTTGATTATTTAAAAGATTTAGGTGTCACTATGCTTTGGATTTGTCCTATTTACTGTTCTCCTATGGATGACAATGGTTATGATATTGCTGATTATTATCAAATTCATCCTGATTTTGGAAGTATGGAAGATGTCGACGAACTGATTGTCAAAGCGAAAGAAAGAGATATCAAAATCATTATGGATCTTGTTATTAATCATACATCCGATGAACATGCTTGGTTTCAGGAAGCATTAAAAAATCCTGATAGTCCTTATCGACAATATTATATTTTTAAAGAAGGTCAAGATAACCAGCCTCCTACAAACTGGCGTTCTGTTTTTAGTGGTTCTGTTTGGGAAAAAGTCCCTCACGAAGACAATATGTATTATTTTCATTCTTTTTCTAAAAAGCAACCTGATTTAAACTGGGAAAATTCACAAATGAGAGAAGACATCTATCGCATGATTAACTGGTGGTTAGATAAAGGGATTGCAGGATTTAGAGTTGACGCTATTAACTTTATAAAAAAAGATCAATCCTGGCAAAATGGTCCTGTTGATGGCGCAGATGGGCTCTCATCATGTTTTGAATTCACAAGAAATCAGCCTGGTATAGAAGTCTTTTTCAAAGAATTGAGAGAAAAAACATTTGATGTTCATCATTGCATGACAGTGGCGGAAGCTGTGGGTGTTCCTTATGATCAGCTAGGCATTTTTATTGGTCAAGATGGATGCTTTTCAATGATGTTTGATTTTAATTATTCACATATTGATATTACTGAACATGAAGAATGGTTCCCACTTCAAAATTGGACAATGCAGGAATACAAAGAGAAGCTCTTTTTAAGTCAAAAGGAAATCTTTAAAACAGGATGGTGTGGAACTTTCCTGGAAAATCATGATATGCAAAGAAGTTTAAACAGACTTATTCGTAACCCTCAAGAACGTACACCAAAAGCTGCAAAAGCTTTAGGTCAAATGTTTATGTTTTTAAAGGGGTCTCCTTTCATTTATCAAGGAGAAGAAATTGGGACTATCAATAATCATAGACTTTCTATCAATGATTTTGATGATCTTAATTCACATGCTCAATATCGTAGAGCTTTACAGGAAGGTTATAGCGAAGAAGAAGCTTTAGACTTTGTCAATCGTCGTAGCCGTGATAATACCCGTTCACCTATGAGCTGGAATTCACAGTTATATGCAGGTTTTAGTGATGTTCAACCTTGGCTTGCGAATAATGAATATTATCAAGATATTAACGTTGCTAAACAGGTGAATGATCCTGATTCTGTTTTATCTTATTATAAACAGATGATTGCTTTAAGACAGAATCCTTTGTATCATCAAACACTTGTATATGGTGATTTTATTCCATTAGAAAGCGAAGAATATGTGATTGCCTATATGCGTCAAGATGATCAACAGACAATCTTATGTATTCAAAACCTTCAAAACAAAGAAACTCATTTTCCTTTATCTTCAAAAGCTCAAGTTCTTTTATCCAATGATCAAGTCAATATTCAAAACCAACAATTAAAACTTTCTCCATATCAAGCAACAATTCTACTTATTGAATAGAGGCCTTATGAGATAGAACATTCTATCTCATAAGCCTTTTTCACAAAAATCCTCATTTCACTTGAAATAGTGATAAAATATATATCATAAGGAGGATTG
>NZ_SJOR01000029.1:0-23170 GCF_012027715.1 Massilimicrobiota sp. SW1139
GTGAGCAATCACTTCTTTTTTATTCCTATCATTTCACAATAAAAAATGTTCTCTTTGAAAAGAGAACAAAAATTAATAAATAGATCACACCTTAGTTATTATTTTGATATATGACAGTATACTCATCAGGTTCATCTAAATGATATTGCCTTATCTCTTTAATATGCTTGTCTGAGTTGTCAATTGTGTATTGATATCCAGAATATTCTCCTGATAACAACGAAAAATACGCTTTAATACTATAAACACCATTATCTATTTCTTCTAGCTCAGCCTTCTTAAAATAACCTACCGAAGTTCCTGAACTCATCTCTATGACAATATTTTCATTGGAAACTTCGACGTTATTTTGATTTACCGCAACCATATAAGTCGTTTTCTGATCTATAAAAACAAGAACCACCATAAAAACCAATAGACAAACTATAAAACATATTATCTTTTTTGATTTTAACATTGACCATCCCACCTTTCTTTTCAATTATCATTTTACTTCCAATTCTATTGGTTTACATCTTAATAACTTTTCTAATATCATTTTATCAAAATATAACAATCATCTCCAGAATTACATAAAATAAAACTTCATTTTGCATAAAAACATAACAATAATCAAACAATTCAAATCATTAAGGATACCTTAACATTTATTAATATGACTTTTATACAAATGAAATAATCTTTTAGAAAACTATAAATTTAATAGATTAACTTGTTTTTCAATTAAGTCTTTTACATCTATACTTTTTATAAATAAAAAAGATACCAAACAGAATTTTATAATTTTGCTTGATATCTTCATATTTCATCAAAGTTTGTATTCATTCAATTGGAGCGGGTGATGGGAATCGAACCCACGTAGTCAGCTTGGAAGGCTGAAGTTCTACCATTGAACTACACCCGCAAAAGAATGGTGACCCGCAGGCGACTCGAACGCCTGACCCTCTGATTAAAAGTCAGATGCTCTACCTACTGAGCTAGCGGGTCAAATGGCTGGGATAGCTGGATTCGAACCAGCGCAATGACAGAGTCAAAGTCTGTTGCCTTACCGCTTGGCTATATCCCAACAGAAATGGTGGGGAGGGGCGGATTCGAACCACCGAACCGAAAGGAACTGAGTTACAGTCAGCCGCGTTTAGCCACTTCGCTACCTCCCCGTATATGGTGCCGGCTAAAGGACTTGAACCCTCAACCTACTGATTACAAGTCAGTTGCTCTACCAATTGAGCTAAGCCGGCATAAATGGTGGAGGTTAACGGGCTCGAACCGCTGACCCTCTGCTTGTAAGGCAGATGCTCTCCCAACTGAGCTAAACCTCCAATTTCTAGTGCCCTCTTATAATAGCATACGACTATAAGCACGTCAAGAAAAAAATGAAAATAAAAAAGAAACCGAAATCATGTCTCATTTTTTCTATTTTCTTCTATTTCATCATTTTTGCAATATAAAAGGCTATCATATAAGGAAATTTTTCTTCAAAAGTTGCAAGTTCACAATTTAAAAGTGTTTTTTTTTTCAATACGATAATGAACAGTATTACGATGCGTATATGTTGATCTCGCAATTTTTTGTGGACTTCCATCATATTTCAAATAATAATATAACGTTTTTTCTAATTCACTATTATGTTTTTGATCATATTGAATCAATGCATCTAATAAATGATGATACATATCAGATAATATTTTTTGATCCTGTATAGAAAATAAAATCTGATAAATACCCATATCATCAAAACAAATAATATTTTTTTGAAACATTCTGGCAAATGTTACTGCTGATAAAGCGCGTTGATAACTTAAATTTAATTCTCTAATATCTTTTAATTGTGTACCCATTCCAATATGCAAAGCAGATACTCTCATTCTATTTTTAGCACGATGGTACATGGACTCCACTAGTTGATAAAAGACCTTTTGAGATAAATTATTCACAATCAGCACATAATATCCATCATACCAAAAAAAGCTATAGGGACACTCTATTTTTTCAAAATAAAGCTGTAATTGTAAAGATAATCTTCTTCTTTCAATTTCACTATACTGACTGGCGTCCTCAATATCTATCAACAAAACCTGAAAATCTCCATCCACATCAAAACTACGCATCAGTTCATTCCTATTTTCTTCAATAGTGCGTGGATCACTAAAAATATTTTGAAAATACTGTGTAACCAAATAATCTTCTTTTTGCGAAAACAAACAACGCATACAAAAATCTTTAATCAGGTCAACCATATGAATATGCCATGGTGAAATTAACAGTGGAAAATCATTGTTTTCACAATAATCAAGAACATCCTGAGGAACATCAAAAATATACTTTCCAGTATTAATAATAAGCCCGACACTATGATACTTAACCAAATATTCTACAAGGTTTAAAAGTGCTCCTTCTTTTTGAAATCCCAAACCACTTGTCACAATCAATTCTTTTCCCCATAATTGTTGAATTGTCGTTGTATCTTCAATAAGGTGAACCCAGCTCATAGCATTGGCACACCCTTTTTGCCCACATAATAGTGTAAGCTGATATAATTCTTTGGTTTCATTCAATGCATCTTCTATTGTAAATCCCATTATCTCACCTACTTTCTTTTATTATACTCTTCTTTTGTGCAATATGCACAAAAATCAATCATCATATTTAGATTCCCAGACCCTTTTCTTTTACATAAAAAATCATATAATGAAAGTGTAAAAATGATCTATTATCAAAGGAGGGTCTTTTCATGAATGTTTCTTATAATTATTTCTTATTAGCTCACAATTATGAAATTTGTCCTTCTTGGATAAAATGTGAGCATTACTTCAACTGTGCTAGTTTCTCAAAATTATTCCCTTTTTCAAAATTTCATCTATTTAACTAGCCAAAAAAGCAACGTGAGATAACGTTGCTTTTTTATATGAACTTAGTTGATTATAAATATTTTGAGTCTGTTTTTCATTTTCTCCACTCACAACAAAAATTTCATTTTCTGTATAAATAATAACATAGTGTGAGCTATGCGTGTATGCATAAAGACGATAATGACCAAATTCATCATTATAATATCTGCCCGCTTCAACAACTGCATTATTGATACCATTTTTCTTACGACCAATATCAAAATCATTACAATATTCTACTTTTAAAATATCATCATAATCAATTTTTGATGATGATACAAAAGTTCCTGATAGTTGAACACAGTCATCATTATATTCTATATCAATATCCCCTATAAACATAACACCCATAATAAAGGCTCCCAAAATAACAGTAATCAATACCCCTATTCCTATAGACATTTTCATTTTCTTTTGATTACGCTCTACACTGGCATACTCACTGCCAATAAAAATAATCGCCATTCCAACAATAAAAGTTCCTATCATTATATATAGTCCTATATCTTTTAGCATAAACAAAGAAAACAAGCCACAAGTTATAACAAGAAAACCTAATCCTACAATACGACATAATTTCTTTTCATTATACTTTGCTTTTTCTTTTTCACTAGCAGTGTTATAACCAGCAATCAAAAACGATCCTTTTCCCATTAATAATAAGATGGATATTATTAAAAATATGATAGATATCACAAGTCCCATTCTATCGCCTCCTAAAAGATACCATGATTATACTTCAATTGAGCATAAAGCATGATTCCAACACCCGCTATTATGCCAATAACTATGAATATTTCACCCAACATAAATAAACGTAATAAACGAGCTAAAAGATTCATCAAACAACCCAAACCACACATCAACATACCTACTCCCATTGTCTTTGAATATGACATCAGATTCTCTTGTTTTATTTTTCTTTTATGATAACTATGAACCAACGAAACATTACCTTTAAAGTGTGCATATGCAAAAACAAAGCATGTGATTGATATTAACAGATAACTTATATTCTCCATCATTTCATATATAACCCCATTAATTCATAATTTTCATTAAAAGTTATTGTGTATGTTACACTACGCTGTTCATATAATGCAACAACTTCTCCCACAACACAAATATCATTGTTTTGTTTAACTTCTGTATATCTCTGACTTGTTATACGTTGATAATCTCCCAAATCTCCTAACGATAAAATTGATTCCTTGAGAAGACTTTCTGACATGGATTCTTTCATTTTTTCATCACAATTTTCAAGTATGGCTTGTATGTCAAGATGTGATACATCTAAAATTGTTTCTTCCATATGCTGTTCAACTGTTTTTTGATCAAATAATCCAGATGTTCCTAATGTCTGATACTCTGGAATAAGAGAACGTACCAATAAATAGACACCTAAAATCAATATAGCGACAACAACCATAATAATGCCAATTATTTTTTTATAAGAACGACGTGTTTTCACACCCATGTTTTCATTAAATTCATGAGCCAATTCTTTTGGTGTCCCCATTCTTTGAATGACTTCTTCAAATGATTCACCATTTTTTAATGCCATTTCAATGTCATTTTCTAAATCCAATTTAATTTTTTTCTTTTGTTGTTGAGAACAATTTAATAGTCTGATAACTTTTTTTATATATTTTTCTTTATTCATATTCATTCTCCTCTAATATCTCATTAACAACCATTGAAAAATTCTTCCATAATTGTTTCAATGCTTTGAGCTGTTCTTTCCCTTTATCTGTCAAGCAATAATATTTACGTGATAATTCTTTATTTTGTGGTGGCGTCCATTGACTTTCAACCAATTCATCATCCTCTAAACGATATAAAATAGGATAGAGTGTTCCTTCTTTCATTTCAAACATACCATGACTTTTTTCTTTCATGCACATAATCATCTGATAGCCATACATCCTTTCTTGTGAAAGAAGCTGTAAAACCAAAATTTCTAAAATTCCTTTTTTTAATTGTCTTTCATATCTTTCATTCATTCAATCAGCTCTTTTCTATTTAGTATTACTAAATATATTTTAATACATAATTAACTATCATACAATATAAAGTTAATATAAAAGTCATAGAAAATGTTCATACTATACACAGGTGATAAAAATGGTAAAAAAATTTACATTTGATGATGAAGATGATGATTTCGTATATGATAATGATTTAAAAGAGCAAAACAATGATTATCATGATGATCTTAATAGTAATCTTCATAATGATTTTGATGAACATCTTCATGACACTTCTCATGAAGATCCAAAAGAAACTGAATATATCAACTCTCATTCAACACAAAATAAAACAACGTCTAAAAAACAAAAACCACGAACCAAAGTTAAGAAAAAAACAAAAAAGAAAACTAAACATCATACAAAAGTGATTAAAGAAAAAAAGAAACATTCGTTTCTTTCAAAATTCTTTTTATTCCTATTTATTATCGTTATTATTGCAGCCTTATGTCTTGCTGGTTATGTTGGCTATCAATATTATATGAAACAACAAAATGAAATTGAACAATTACAACAACAGATTCAAGAACAATCTTCACAAGATCAACAACCTTCACAAGACCAACAATCTCAACAAGATATTCAAAATCAAGATCAGGAAGAGAATTCTCAAGAAGACAATCAGGTTCCAGAAGATACCACACCATCTCAAGATCCTGTACAAGAAGAAACTGATGACACCACTCAAGATATACCTCATGAAGATCATTCATCAACACAAAATACAGCACCATAAAAACCAGTTATCCAAGGATAGCTGGTTTTTATGATTGACTTTGAATATTTATAATCAGATACTCTGATTGAGAGCCTGTACGCAACGGATATCCCCATCCTGCAATACCTGAAGATACAACAACTTGCATATGTGATAATTGACGATAGCCATAATTCATTTCACCAAATCCAAGCCATTCACTCAAGATGCCAACAGGAAACATTTGTCCACCATGTGTATGACCTGAAACTTGTAAATCAATTTGTAAATGATTGTTTGTATCTAGTTCCACAGGCTGATGATCCATCAACAACAAAAAATCATCCGAGGAAACATTCTGTAATAAGTCTGAAGTTGAAGCACGCTGATGACTACGATCATCTCGTCCAATCAATGTGATTTCATCATGAATACGGATACTATTGTCACATAAAATATGGATATTATTTTGTTCAATGGTCTGTTTTAATATTTCAGGCGTAAAAGAAGGTTGACTTGCATATAATGCCTGATCATGATTTCCATAAACATAATAAATACCGTATTGATTTTGAATGGTTGATAAAGCCTGGAAAGTTTGCTGCATTTGCTGCAAAGTTGTTCGTTCATCAACAATATCTCCACCTAATAAGACAAAATCAGGATTCTCTTTTGAAATGTCATTACAATATTGTATTAATTCATTTTTATTCATAGTATTAGGAAAATGCAAATCACTTATAAAAGCAACCTTATAATTTTGTGAAAGCTGTTTTTGTGTTTCAATCGTATATTGAACAACATGCACATCTTTCATATTTATATATCCATATCCTAATAATATGCATACACATAACAGTGGAATGAGTCCTAAACGATAAATAGAATCAAGTATATGATTATTTTTCTTTTTATGTATCAACCACATAATCATATCAGTTAATAATGAAAAAGCAAATAAATGCAAAACAATAACTGCCCAAAAGCTAAAAAAGTTACGTGCTGGATAAACAAAAAGAACAGCTATCAAGAAACAAATGATAGATATGAAAATATTCTTTTGTGGATAAAAAAAGGAAATAATTCTTTGAAAATAAAAAGCAAAATAAATAACAACAGGAATCAAAAGCAATGAAAGTAAAGCAAACATGAACGACACACCTCCAAACTAGAAAAACGGAAAATAACCTACATTGTAGGTTATTTTAACTGCATAATAAAGAAATAAAACATATTTTTTCCTCGAGGAATTTCATAATGTTCGACAAGCGTTAAATATCCCTCTTGAAGTCTTAAATTCTTTCTAACCAAAGAAATTTCACTTGTATAAAGAAAAACATATCCTTTAGGTTTAACTAAACGATGAATACGCTCAAAGAAGCGATCATAAAGTTCCTGCAGTTGCTGATAATCATTCATTTGTGGTAATGTTGGCATATCTGTAATGATCTCGTCAAACATTTCATTATTCACAAAACGTAATGCATCCTTATGCACAAAATAGATATTCTGTCCAGCAGCTTTGCTGTTCTTTCTGGCAGCTTCAATACCTTTACCAAAAACATCAATTCCCATCGCAAACTTTGCAGGAACGACATAATTTCTTTCTATCAATAATGTCCCACATCCAACAAATGGATCTAAAACTTTTCCATGGTTTTTCATATATGGTTTTGCAAGTTGAACAAGTGTAGCAGCAATATAAGGCTGCATAGAATTAGAAATGATTTCTCGACGATATTCAAAACGAGAACTTTTCAAATGTGTCAAACGCAAATAAGCATTAACCTTATCTTTTTTCATTTCTTTTAAAACAATTTCAATATCATAACCATCTGTTGTATTCAACAAGCGTTGTGGATATAGTTCAAATATAGCTTGTGAAACTTTTTTAATAAGAGTTGGATGTTTTTCTCTTGTTTCATCAGCCACTCTAAAATAAAAAATAGACTGATCATCATAAAGTTTATCTAAAATATCTTCCAAATGACATCGTTGAAAACCAGCCATAATGCTTTCTAAATCAATATTTAATCCAGTAGCACCAGACAAAGGAATCAACATATCACGATATGTTCTAATATTCAATAAATCATATAATGAATCACTACGAACCAATACACCTTGTGTAACAGGTTTGTATTTTAAATGCAACACAGATTCAAATAAGACAAACTGATAGTATGGCAATGATGTTAATACCACATCAACAGGTTCATGTTTTAATTTAATAATTTTACGTTTATGTACCTGATTTTTTAAAATCAGGGGATTTAATATCTTTAATTGGGCTTGAATATGTTTTGTCATTTCAGAAGCATGAATGAGCTTATTTTGAATCTCTTTGAGTCTGTTCATATAGCTACGACAATTATGACAAGATATACCTGCTAAATAAGCTTCTTTGACATATTCTGTTTTTTCTTTATCGTAAGCATCTAATAATATATCAACCGTATCATCATACTTTCCTAATAATATGGCGCTATTTTTTCGAATCTTAGGATCTTCATGAGATAAGAATTCAATTAATGTCTGTTTGAATTGCTGATCTTTTTGAAGCAAAGAATCACATTGTTCTAATGATTTCAAACGAATCAATGACTCTCTTATATGTTCATTCTTTTTTATACTATTTATCAAATCCATACATACAACCCTCTCAATTATCTGTGCAATATTATACCATATTTTAACGATTTATCCAACTTATTTTGGGTAGAGTCACATAAAAAGATAAAATATGAAAAATTTGATAGTACATTTCTCGCTCCTGTTTCATCTGTTGATAAAAAAATGATGTCATTTTTTCATCAAGGTTTCCACAAAGCAGACAGTGAAAAAAGTGAGATGGATATAACATTCTGGCATAAAAATAAATAATTTCATAAACATCAAAATAATGCGATTCTAACAGTTGCTGGAGCTGTGAAAACGTCAACATCTGACTTTTCATTAAACAGGCAAGATGTCGCATACGGGTTGAAAAAATATATGAACATGGATTGATCAGTTCATAAATATATTGAAAACCTGGTTGTGATAATGATAAAGATACTGGCAAAGTCGCCTGATTATCAATCTGTAATAAATAATTAAGAATATTAATACTATTCTCAGCTAATCCACAATAATAATAGATCAACGATAAAATATCCTGGTCATGTTTAAAACTATAAGCATAATCTTTTGCCTTTTCTCTAGCCTGGTCTATTTTACAGATCCATTGTTCTTTAATTTGTTGAACCTTCATTTTAGGAAATGGATAAACCATCATCGTTTGTTGAATATATCGTTCTATTGATAATGGTTCTTTATGATAAAGCAACAACACATAGTTTTGAGTCAAAAGTTCCTGATAAATATTTTTAACTATATCATAACCTTGTATACCACACTGATGCATTAAATAGCGATAATAATGATATCGATTTAAAAATTCATGAGGATCTGGAATATAGGATAAATAATAAAGTTGTTTCTCTATATAAAAGTAGCCCGTTGAATGAAGATGACAATCCATATGATAATACATCTTTAAAAAATCTTGCATAAACATTCTTCTTTCTATGATGAATAAACCAAAGGAACTTGTCCTTGAAAAATCTCTAATAAAATGGGAATAGAAATAACTTGTGTATGATATTGTTCAAAGAACGGATAAACCATCGCAATATTCATTCTAATTTCAATGGATAATTCTATCATGACATGATTCACACCATAATTTTCAATGTTTTTAACTATTGAACTTCCTACACTGGAAAGATGTTTATAATTGACAGGTATGCTAGGCAGTAAGAAAAAAGATGGTAAATGAAATAATGTATTCAATGATATAGAAGCTATAATTCCAGTCCGACTTACTTCTTCCACCCTTTTTTGATATGCACTTTCATCCTTTGCCTGATAACTTCCATCCTCAATTTGAGCATATGTTTTTTCAATATCTAAAACGATTTGTGATGCTAACTGATTAACTTTAATCATATCAAAATCTATCAATTCAATTTCATTATTTTCATTTCTTTCAATAATAACCAAATCATCATATTGTTTTTGATCAGTCATATAACAATGCGAAATAATAAGCTGATTGAAACGTTCAATTTCCATCTTTCCATAATCTTTTAATAAAGGAATAAGCTGAATATAAATGATTCCTAAAGTCACTGTTAAAAAGATACATATACAAGTGGCAATGATTATCCATTTTTTCATCATATTTCACCAAAATATTATATGTTTCTAAAAACAAAAAATGTCATATGACTATGACACTTCATGAATAATTTCAT
This sequence comes from Massilimicrobiota sp. SW1139, assembly GCF_012027715.1. Taxonomy (NCBI): domain Bacteria; kingdom Bacillati; phylum Bacillota; class Erysipelotrichia; order Erysipelotrichales; family Erysipelotrichaceae; genus Massiliimicrobium; species Massilimicrobiota sp. SW1139. The sequence continues at coordinate 9,911 of NZ_SJOR01000029.1, forward strand.
TTAATGGCTGATCAAATTCATCATAATCAATATGATCAACATATTGAAAAGAATAAGCCAAACCTATCTTATAACCTTGAAAATCTTTTTGAAAATAACGATCATAATAACCTTTTCCATATCCAACACGATAGTTATCTTGATCGTAAGCAAGTAATGGAACAAGCATGCAATCAATCTCCTGTGGGCATATTTTAACACAATTGACTGGTTCTAAGACATGAAAACATCCTTCCTGTAAATCATTGAAAGAATGGATTTCATAAAATTCCATTTCGTTTCCAATAACTTTAGGAACACAAATTCGTTTTTCAGTCAAAAGTTTTTCAATTATGTTAAAGGTATCAACTTCACCTGGTAAAGATACATAACAACCTATGATTTTCGCTTCATGAATGCGAGGATGGGATAATACTTTTGACAAGATATTTTGATTATATAAAGAAAACGTCTTTGGCGATAAAGCCTGACGTTTTTCTTTCATGATAGAACGCAACTTTTGTTTATCCAATGCTGTTTTCTCCCATATCTAATTTAATGAGCTGATTTAACTCTACAGCATATTCCATTGGTAATTCTCTAGAGAATGGTTCAATAAATCCCATGACAATCATTTCTGTAGCCTGTTCTTTTGTCAACCCACGACTCATTAAATAGAAAAGCTGATCTTCTGAAACTTTTGATACTGTTGCTTCATGTTCAATAATGGATTCGTTATTCATCATCATATTTGTTGGAACAGTATCACTCGTTGATTTGTCATCTAAAATTAAAGTATCACATTCAACCTTACTTTTAGCATTTGTCGCATTCTTTTGATGTCTCACTAATCCACGATAATTAACTTTTCCACCATTGCGTGAAATTGATTTAGAAATAATCTGACTTGATGTATTTGGAGCCAAATGAATCATTTTAGCACCTGAATCTAAAATCTGATGACTATCAGCCACAGCAATTGTAATACATGTTCCTTTAGCCCCTTCACCAGCGAGTATACAAGTTGGATATTTCATAGTCACAGCTGAACCAATATTTCCATCAACCCATTCCATTGATCCATTTTTAGCGACTTTAGCTCGTTGTGTGACTAAATTATAAATATTTTTAGACCAGTTTTGAATCGTTGTATAACGACATTTTGCTCCTTCTAAAACAACAATCTCAACAACTCCTGCGTGTAAGGAATCTTTAGAATAAGATGGTGCTGTACATCCTTCTACATAATGGATATCTGAACCTTTATCTACTATAATCAAAGTTCTTTCAAACTGAGCCATTCTTTCACTATTAATTCTAAAATATGACTGTAAAGGCTTATCAAGTTTAACTCCTGGTGGAACATATATAAATGAACCTCCAGACCATACAGCTCCATTCAAAGCAGAAAACTTGTTATCATTATAAGGAATGACAGTATCAAAATATTTCTTAAAGATTTCAGGATATTCTCTTAATCCACTATCAATATCTAAGAAAATAACACCTTTTTCTTTGACTTCTTCTAACATATTATGATAAACAACTTCTGATTCATATTGTGCTGAAGCCCCAGCTAGAAACTTTTGTTCAGCTTCTGGAATTCCTAATTTATCAAATGTATTTTTGATTGTTTCTGGAACCTCATCCCACTTATCTGATAGATGATCACTTGGTCGATTATAATATGTATATTCATCAAAATTCATCTGACTCAAGTCAACACCCCATGTTGGCATTGGTTTTTCCAAGAAACATTTTAAAGATTTTAAACGATATTCTAACATCCACTCTGGTTCATTTTTTATAGCAGAAATTTCTCTGACAATATCTTCATTTAAACCTTTAGGTGTTTTAAAAACAGAAACATCTTCATCTTTAAAATCATAATCAGTATTCGTTGTAGGAATATCAATATCTATTGTTGCCATGATTTATTCCTCACTTTCTTTCATTAATGCAATAAGACCACTCCATCCAAGTGTAGCACATTTAATACGATTCGCCTGTTTATGTGTATTTTGAAAAGCAATAGCCTCTTCCAAAATATCAGGATCATAATCCTTTTCATAAATCATATTCATATAATTATCAATAATTTTTTGTGCTTCATCTTTGGTTTTTCCTTTAACCAATTCACTCATAATAGAAGTCGAAGACGTACAGATGGCACATGCTTCTCCATCATAACGAACATCTTCAATCTTATCACCATCAAACTTCACCTGAATATCTAAATTATCAATACAGGTTTCTGAATTCATATTAATTTTATGGTAAGAATCATCATCAACAAGACCACGATTACGTGGGTGTTCATAATGATCCATAATAATTTCTCTCAATAATTGAGGATCATTTAAAGAATGCATCTAAAAAGTCATCTCCTTTTTTACATACTTCAATAAAAGCATCTATCTCTTCTTTGGTATTATAAAAATAAAATGAAGCGCGTAAAGTTGTTGAAACTTTTAAAAATTCATCTAAGATTTTAGCACAATGCTGTCCAGCCCTTATAGCAATTCCATAACTGTTAAATAAACTGGCTGCATCTTGTGAAAAGACACCCTTAATGTTAAAAGCTATAGCACCCTGTGAATCTGGATTATAAATATCAACATTATCTAATTGTTGCATTTTTTCAATGCAATATTTTCTCAGTTCCAATTCATAACGATGAATATTATCCATGCCGATATTCATCAAATATTGAATAGCTGCGCCTAAACCGATAGCCCCTTCAATATGAGGTGTTCCAGCTTCAAAACGATATGGAGGATTTTTTAATGTCACAACGCCACAACTATTATAACGTGAATTTGATCCTCCACCTAATCGTGTTGGTTGCATATTTTTTAAAAGCTCATATTTACCATATAGCACCCCAATACCTGTAGGCCCACACATTTTATGTCCTGAAAATGCTAAAAAATCAATATCCGTTTTTTGTACATCTGTCACCTGATGGGGAACACTTTGAGCTCCATCCACGACCACAATAATACCGCGTTCATGGGCGAAATCACATATTTCCTGCATCGGTGCCTGATATCCCAATACATTTGTGACTTGAGCTACTGCAATGACTTTCGTTTTATCAGTCACAGCCTTTTTCACATTTTCTAAAGTTAATCGCCCTGTTTCATCCAAATCAATATAATGCACAACGGCCCCCGTTATACGAGCTACATCAAACCACGGTAAAGTATTAGAAGCATGTTCCGCAACTGTGATTAAAATTTCATCTTCTTGTTGAAGATGAGTCAATCCATAACCATATGCAACCATATTCAATGAATCTGTGGAACCTGAAGTAAAAACAATTTCTTCTTTTCTTTTTGCATTGATAAATTGTTGAACAATTTCTCGACTTTTTTCATAGTGCTCATCTACCTCGTGAGATAGATCATAATCACCACGATGGGCGTTACCAGAATAATTTGTTAAATAATCGCAGACACTATCAATGACAATCTGTGGTTTTAATGTTGTTGCGCCATTGTCTAGATAAATCAATGGATGTCCTTGCATCGTTTTTCCATTTAGCATAGGAAAATCTTTTCTTAGCTGATATACATCAAACATCTCAGGCACCTACCTTTGATAAAGACTGTTCAAAATGCTTTTTAATCATGTCATTATCAATAACCTCTACAACAGGCATTAAATAACCATAAGTAATCAATTGCATGGCCTGTTTTTTTGTTAAACCTCTGCTTTGTAAGTAATAAAGATGTTCTTCATCCATTTTTCCTACTGCTGCTGCATGAGAAGCCTGAACATCATAATCATCAATATACAAATAAGGATTTGCACATGCATAGCAAGATTCATCAAACATCATAATTTTATTTGTCTGATGTGCAGAAGACCCATGTTGTCCTTTGGTAATCGTTCCAATACCATCAATAACCAATCGTCCTTTATCTTTCACAACACCATAATTATCCATCTGACCATAAGTCATAGGTTGATTATGTTGAATTAAAATTTCATAATGTTTATTTTCCTGATTCTTAGAAAGAATTGCCGTTCTGACTTTTGCATTGGCTTCTGGTCCATCTAAATAAAAATGATATCGACCTTCAAATGCATCATCTGACAGTTCTGAATAACCATACTGACAGTTAGCATATGCCTGTAAATAAACATCTTCCAGACTCTTGGCAGACTCTGATAAATTTTCACTGAAAGCATGAACAGTAGCTCCTTCATCCAGTTTCATTGTTTTATGTAACGTACAATTTGATGAAAGAACTCTGATTTCAATCAGATTCACCTGACAATAAGCCTGAAAATGGATATCAATATGTAAATCTTCATCTCCTGCATAAATCATATAAAAAGTGAGTGGCTTTTTATTTTGAAACATTAAAACACCATCTTGAAACAATACATCTTGAGGCAAGCGGGTTTCAATAGATGATTGTGATGAAAGAATCATATAGTAAGATAGCTGATCTTGCTGAAGATCAATAATGGGCTTAATCTTTGATAATAATTGTGCTTGCATTCTTTTATTGTCCTTTTTTACCACAAGCTTCTAATATAATAGGTTGTCTTTCGTTTTGTTCGATATCATAACCTAATTCTTTTACCCATTCATATCCTTCTTGATCAATCTTTTCAACCAATTCATATCCACCACTCATAACGATTTGTCCTTGAACAAGAACGTGAACATGTGTTGGTTTTACCAATTCAAACATTCTTTCATAATGAGAAACCATAATACATCCAAACTCATCACTACGCATTGAATTGATAGCTCCAGCAACGACTCTTAAAGCATCAACATCTAAACCAGAATCTATTTCATCTAACAATGCAAAACGTGGCTGTAAAAGCTTCATTTGCAAAATTTCATTACGTTTCTTTTCTCCACCTGAAAATCCTTCATTTAAATAACGATGAGCTAAGTTTTCATCCATTCCTAATTCTTCAATGTTTTTATCTAACGTTCTAATAAATTTAAATAAAGATATTGGTTCATCTCTTTTAGCATTTATAGCTGCTCTTAAAAAATCAGAATTTGTTATACCAGGGATTTCCTGAGGATACTGCATTCCTAAAAACAATCCAGCTCTAGCACGTTCATCAACACTCATAGCTAAAACATCCTGTCCATCAAGTGTGATTTTTCCTTGTGTTACCGTATATTTAGGATGCCCCATAATAGTAGAAAGTAAAGTTGACTTTCCATTTCCATTTGGCCCCATAATCGCATGAACTTCACCAGTGTTTATTTCTAGATTTAATCCTTTCAGGATTTCTTTTTCTCCTACTTCAACATGTAAATTTTCTATTTTTAAAGTCGACATAAAATCGCCCCTTTCGAAGATATATTTTACGTAAAATGCCTGTTCAGTCAAGCAATACGATAATTAAATTTATTATATCCCATTTTTGAAAAAAACTTTCTAAAAAAAGACAGCAGATTGATTTTGCTGTCTTATCACTGCGTTAGCAGATTCCACAAATAATAACCAATAAAATAAATAAAACTAAAATGAGTGTAAAAGACCCTTGATGTGCTAACATATCCATTCCCCCTTTATATTGATTAAAAATAAGATGATTAATAAAATAAATAAAGCTATCATAATCTCACTATGAAAACAATTCGAATTTTCTACCATCATGATTCCTCCTATACACACTATATATTATGGTAAAATCATCGTAAATTTTGTGTTCTTGCCTACAAAAGTTGAAAAAATCTAAAGATTGTGTATAATAATATTGTTTATACTAAGGAGGTTCTTATGAAACAAAAAAAGCTTATAAGTTTGGCACTTGCAAGCATTCTATTACTCAGTGGTTGTAGTTCAAAAACAGTCCAGAAAGATGGTAAAGATGTTGTTGCTTCAATTGATGATGTCAGTCTTCTAGCTGATGATTTATATCAGGATTTAGCTTCATCTACTCAAGGTAAGCAAGCTTTATTTTCGTATGTATTAGACCAGCTTATTCGTAATAATTTTCCAGCCAACGATGACATGAAAGAAAATGCTGATGAAATTGTTGAAAACATTGAAACAAACTATCAAAATCAATATGGAGATAGCGCTGAAGAAGAATTACAAAGCGCTTTAGAAGCATCAGGTGTAGAAGATTTAGATGAATATAGAGATTCTTTGATTCAATCTTTACAATATGCAGAATTCTTGAAAGATTATATTAATGATCATTTTGATGAAGTCTTTGAAGATTATTATCAACAAGCTTCTCCTCGTATGGTTCATATCATTAAAGTATCTATGAGCGATCCAGAAAATCCAACTAATGAAGAAAATGATAAATTAAAGGAAGTTCAGTCTTTATTAAAAACAAATAAAAGTTTTGAAGATATCGCCTATGATTATTCTGATGATGAAAATACAAAAAGCGCAAAAGGAAGTCTTGGTATTATTGATGCAAATACGGATTTATCAAGTACCTATGGTGAAAAAGTGCAGACTGCTGCCAGAACACTAAAAGAAGGAGAAGTCAGTGAAGCTATTCAGGGATCAGATGGAGTTTATTTTGTAAAATGTACAAATACAGATCAAGAATCAATTAAAAAAGAATTAAAAACTGTTGATGTTGATTCACCATTATTAACTTATGATGATTATATGGTTTATCTTGCTTTTAACACTTATGAAATCAATTACCATGATGATACAATTAAACAGACTATTCAAGATATCGTTGATGAGAATTTAGATATTCGCAATGATTTAAGAAAGGAGAACTCATAATGAAAAAACTGATCATGTTGTTATTATGCGGTAGTTTATTGTATGGTTGTTCTTCTTCAAGTTATAGTGTTCAAGTTTCTGATGCTCAAGATTCACTTATGAGTGGAAGTCAGTTAGATATTACAAAACAAGATTATTTTGAATATTTATTAGATAATTATGGTGCTCAAGAAATTGTCACAACTATTCTTGATAATATTGCTGATAAAGAAATTACTGATCAAGAAGAAATTGATAAACTCGTGCAACAAAGAGAAGACGAATATGCAGAATATGCTGATGGAGATTTAGAAAAATATGCTCAGAATCTTGGTTATGAATCAAAAGAAGATTATTTAAATGAATCTTTGATTCCTGAAGTTAAACAAGAATTATTACGTCAAAAATATATTGAAGAACATTTAGATGATTTAATTGCAGAATATCAGGTTTGCAGCATGAAAAAAATTGTTGTAGAAAAAGAATCTGAAGCGCTAGAAATCATTGAAAAATCAACTGATGAAAAAGCTTTTGATCAATTATTAGAAGATTATGGCAGTGATGGTGAAGATGCAGGCGTTGTCACAAAAAATTCTTCTTTAGACGATAATTTAAAAGATAAATTATCTGATCTTAATAAAGTAGAAAAAGATGGTGTTTACAGTCAAGCTATTAAATTAAGTGATGATAATTATGCTGTTGTCTACCTATATGATACTGCTCATAAAAATACGGATGGCATCGTTTCAGCACTTGCTAGTGATGGAGAGGTCCAAGAAAAAGCTGAAGGAGCTTATTTAAAGAAATATCATTTTGAAGTTCACGATGATTTATTAAAAACAGAAATTAAAGAGATTTCTGATAATTATTTGGAATAAGGCTTTTCCTTATTCCTTTTTTATTGTAAAATGAAATATAGGAGGTATGAAAAATGGATAACTGTATTTTTTGTAAGATTGCCAATCATGAAATTCCTGGTAAAATTATCTATGAAGATGATATTTGTATGGCTTTCCTTGATTTAAGCCAAACAACTGATGGACATACACTTGTTATTCCTAAAAATCATTATGCTCACATTTTAGAAGTTGACAACCAAACTTTAGCACATATGATGGAAGTTGTTCAAAAGGTCGCATTACAGCTTCAAAATCAGCTTCATGCAAAAGGTTTTAATATAATAACAAATATGAATGAAGTTGCAGGTCAAACTGTACATCATTTTCATATTCATATTATTCCACGTTACAATCGCGATGATGGTTTTCAAGCTCACTATCAAGATCGCAGCCAAGATGTGAATTTAGATGATATTTATCAAAAAATAACAAAATAAGAGAAACAAGAGTTTGATAACTCTTGTTTTGTGTTTTTATATTGAGTAGAAAATTATCAAAAAGGAGAAGATTATGCATAAAATAAGAATTAATATGTTATCGAATGCTGATAAAGTTCGTGGTCAAGGTGTGGGGAGTGCTTATCTTGAACAAGTTGCTTTAGTTAAAAACGAGTTAAGTGATTATTTTGATGTTGTGATTAATGATTCCAAACCTGCTGATATTATCCATTGTCATACAATTTTACCTCAGTATCTCATGAAAATGAAAAGAAACAAAGGTATTAATGTTGCTTATGTTCATTTCTTACCAGATACATTAGATGGAAGTATCCAATTACCTCATTCAGCTTTAACAGTATTCAAAAAATACATTACTCATTTTTATAATACTGCTGATTATCTGATTGTTGTTAATCCTATCTTTATAAAGGATTTGGTACGTTTTGGAATTGATGAACATAAAATTAAATATATTCCTAATTTTGTATCTAAAGAAACTTTCTATAAACAGGAAAAAGAACATATTCAACAAACGAGATCTCAATATCATATTGATGAAAATGCTTTTGTTGTATTAGGAGTTGGACAAGTCCAAACACGAAAAGGTGTCAAAGATTTTATTGAAGTTGCTAAAAAATTACCTGATATAACTTTCGTTTGGGCCGGTGGATTTTCTTTTGGAAAAATTACTGATGGTTATGAAGAACTCAAGGAAATATATGAAAACCCACCTCATAATGTTCATTTTATCGGTATCGTTCCTCGTGAATCAATGAATGACATCTATAATATGGCTGATATACTATTTATGCCCTCATATAACGAACTTTTTCCAATGTCTATCCTAGAAGCCATTAATAGTCAAAAACCGCTTCTATTAAGAGATTTGAAGCTTTATCAAGATATTTTATTTCAAAAATATCTTGTTGCTGATGACAACCAAGGATTTATCAAAAATATTTTAAAACTGAAAAATGATCCTCAGTTCTATTCTCAATATCAAAACTATTCATATGAAATCAGCCAATATTATTCTAAAGAACATGTTAAAGAAATGTGGAAAGAATTTTATCTCGATATTGCTAAAAAAAGAATTTATAAGTGATTAAACTTATAAATTCTTTTTTATTCATACATTTTTGGTTTATAAATCGTTCTATTCTCTAATGAAAAAATACGTTTTGAAGTTTCTCCAGATTCCAATGTATCTAAAGCTTTATTAAACATATTCATTCTGGCATCCATATTATCAATCATATGCAACATTTCTGCTTCTCTAATTTGTGGAAGTACTGGTGAACCATATTCATTTTTCCCATGATGAGATAAGATCATATGTTGTAATAATGTGACTTCTTCACCTTCAATATGAAGCTCCTGCGCCGCAGCATAAACCATGGATTGCGCAATAGAGATATGTCCTAACATCTGCCCTTCAAAGGTATAGCTTGGAACAACTGGTCCACTTAATTCAACTGTTTTTCCAATGTCATGAAGCAAAATACCAGAATATAACAAATCAGCATTTAATTCAGGATAAACATTCATTAATGCATCCGCTACTCTTAACATAGACAATGTATGAAAAGCTAAACCAGATACAAATTCATGATGATTTTTACTGGCAGCAGGATAAACTTTAAGTTTTTCAAAATTATTTTCAAAAAGATGTTTCGTTAAAACATATAATTTTGTATTAGAAATACGCTGAATATATTGTTTTAATTCTTTCATCATCATTTCACTATCCATTGGTGCCTTAACCAAAAACTGAATTTGTTGTGAACGTTGATATGAAACATCATCAATAGATATAAGTTTCATTTGACGATCATCACTATATTTAATAATATCACCTTTTGCTCTTACAACAGCACCTGTTTTTAAAGATTCAATATGTTCTTGACTGGCATTCCATAACTTAGCATCAATTGTTCCAGTATCATCTTGAAAAACAATACTCAAGTAATTACTTTTATGAGCACCATTTGTTTTTCCTAAAGTGACATGTGAAATCATTGCTGTAAATTCCACATTATCGTCACCACATTTCATATCTTTAATTTTAATCATTTGTGTCCTCCCATAATTGTTGAATAATTTCCATAACATCATCATATTCATAGCCTTTTTGAACTAAAAAAGTAATAATTTTACTTTTAAGAATATGAGATTGATATCTATTTTTATAACGATTATATACACGATAATATTCTTTTGTCAGTAAATTCATAGTATGTTCTTTAGGTATTGAAAAATCAAAATTTTCAATGGCTCTTTCTACGACATCTTGTGAAAAACCTTTATTAAACAATTTATTTCTAATATTTTGTATTAATGCGTATTGTGGTCTTGTAGTATTTTCATTATAAAGTTTTTGTACTAACTCCACAGCTTTATCATATTCCAAATCTTGGGAATATTCTTCCAAATACTCATCAATGATAAATGGTGAAACACCTTCTTTTTTGAGATGATAAATAATTTTGTTCATTCCCATTCCCAATCGTTTTGCCTTTTGAAAATAGTTTCTAGTGTATTCAGCATCATCAATAAGATTTTTTTGCATCAATAAATCCATTGTCATCTCTACTTGAATATCATCAAAATCTCCTTTATCCATAAGTTTCTTTTGCATTTTCGCATAAGTATAATCTTTATATGTTAAATACTTTAATGCCAATTTATAAGCTTTAGAAACTTGTTCCTGATCTTTTAAAGCATCTAGTTCTTCTCTATCTACAACTTGTCCAACAGATAAGCCATAACGTTCAATAACCTGTCCAGATAGACTCAATAGAATTTGATGATGATCAAATTGAAATGCAACAGTGTATAGATGGTTATTTTCAGGAGTAATAGAAACAACTTTATAACAATAATGATGTTTTGCTAATGCCTGTTCATATGTACGTAGAATATGCTGATAAAAATTCTCACTACTATATTTTTGTGCATCGTTTCTCGCACAAGTAGAAAGTTGTGTTAAATCAGAATGATACATATGAATAATTTTCTCAACTAAATCTTGTTGGTCTTTAAAGAAATAACCATTATGACCATCGACAATAACACCATCCAGATTTTTGTCATATCTTGCTAAAACAGGTAACCCACTAGCCATAGCCTCAATAAAAGTCAGCCCCTGTGTTTCCGTTAGTGATGCCGAAACAAATAATTGTGCTGCATGATAAAACGAAGGGACATACTCACTCTCTTTTGGTCCTGTAAAGAATATATGACTTTCTAATCCTTTTTGATGAACCAAAGTTTTTAATTCTTCAAGTTGTGGCCCACCGCCAACAATCATAAGACATATCTTATCTTCTTTTTTCACAATATCAGACATTGCATCTATTAAAATTTCAATACTTTTCTCAGGAGCAATTCTACCTAAAAAAATAACAACAAACTTATCCTGTAAATGATATTCCTGCAAAATCTGATCCACTAAACCTTGATTTTTATTTTCTAATGCAAATGCCTCTAGTTCCAAACCAGTTGGAATCACATGAATAGAATTAGAAATACCATATTTTCTCAATGCATCAGCTGTCTTTTGTGAAGGTACAATAAGCTCAGAACAGCTATTTCCATATATCTTAGAAATTTTTTCAATAATTTTTTTAGCCGCCTGATCCACAGCTTTTAAATTCCCAGGCGTAATATAATGAGAATAATCAGCCCACATTGTATGATAAGTATAACAAACTGGAATGTTTAAAATTTCACCAGCTATCTTCCCAAAAATACCTATCCCAAATTCTGTCTGAATATGAATAATATCAGGCTGGAATTCTTTCAATTCTTTCATACCTTTAAAAGAATAGATATTGGATGCACGATAACCATATAATTTTTTTAAATCAATACCAGGCAAACGTAATACTCCATCATCCTCATCAATATAATCACTATTATGAGGTAATATTGTTGTCACAACTAAAACATGATGCCCATGTTTTTTTAATTCTTTTTTTAGAATATGTGTAGATGTCGCTACACCATTAATATCGGGTAAATAAGTATCACTAAATAAAGCTATATTCATAAAATTACTCCAATCTCGTTCGATTTATTTCTTTATCAAGAGAAAAAACTAATGCTCCTATAATAAGTCCCATATAATATGACATAAAGCGCCATAAGAACATAGAAGAAGACACACCTACTGGTCCTAAAAAACTAAATAGTAAAAGATAAACACCTTCACTACCACCACTTGATCCAGGAATAGGTAAAAATGCATTAATTAAATATATGCATGAACAAAGTCCAATAAAATCAAAAAAATCATAAAATGATACATCTAAATTTAATGCCTTTGCACTAAAAAAAGGCATACTGTAAATAATAGTTAACTTAATAACATTACAAATACAAGAACGTATTAAAACTGGTTTATTACGTTGTAAAAGTCCTAATTGATTACGAAAATCAGATAAATATGTTTTAACTTTAAAACATGTCGATTCATAATCTTTAATAATACGAATTTTAGTTAAAAATTTAAGAATAGTATGTGTTAGAAAATTCTGTAAAGTTTTAGATTTAGCACCACCAAACAAAGCCGCAATCACAACAAAATTAATTAAGAATCCTAGCACAACCAAACTAAATATAGCAGGACGTTCTATAAAATACTGATATTTAAATATTAACACAATACCCGTATAAATAACAAGTACACTCTGATAACAAATAAAACACATCAATAAAATACTTGCAGAATACGTAGGGGCAATCCCTTGTTTATTAAAAATATACACTTGAGCAAATTGTCCACCACTTGCAAATGGTGTTATTCCATTAAAAAAAGTTCCACTAATAGCATTTATAAAAGATTGTTTATAGGTATAATCCTTTTTATAAAATCTACCAAAATATAACAATGAAAAAGCATCGAAAATATAATATAAAAACATGACAATAGCCATTGCTATAATCCAAGAAATCTTAGCATGTGCAAAAGCATCAACAACTTGTTTCCATTGATTTCCTATAGATAGATAAATAACTGTTCCACCAATCAGAAGAATAACAGCAATATTTAAAAGATATTTTTTCTTTCCTTTCATCATAGGCACTCATAATAATTGTAAACAATTATTAAATCCTCCCTTCTTAATCAATCTAAAACAATATTATATCAAAGAATAAAGGATATCTTTCCTATAATCATTTTACTACAAAAGGAAAGATAAATAAATAAAAAAAGGG
>NZ_SJOR01000003.1:0-195757 GCF_012027715.1 Massilimicrobiota sp. SW1139
AATATAAAATTATTTCCTCTTTCTTAATATAACTAAATGCATTTAAAATGGCATACATATTGGCATACAAAATAAAGTAAATATGTATAAATCCTATAAACTTTAAGTATTCTCTTGTATCTATGAATACATAAAAACACGTAAAAACATATATACAAATTATATACGGATTGAAATGGATTTAGATTATGTAGAAGCTTTGGAATACGGATTACCTCCAACAGGTGGTATGGGAATGGGTATTGATAGACTTGTTATGTTATTAACTGGTCAAGAATCTATCCAAGAAGTTATCTTGTTCCCACAGATGAAACCAAGAAATAAATAGTGATAAAATCAAGATAATTTAAATTTGAAAATCAAAAAAACAAATACTTTTTCATCTGATATACTATAAGTAATCTTAATCAAGTAAATGCATAACAATATTCTGTAAAAAATTATTAAAAGTAATCATACTTGAGATTAGGTAGGTTACATGTTATAATCTGCTTGTAAATCAGATAGCATTGTACCAAATGCAAATAGGTAAGGATTGTGACTCCTTACCTTTTTAGTTTTTAGAGCGAACTTAACACTAGGCTAGTTATCGTTAAAAGTGACTGTCTAACCATTCGCATATCTAATATACAATGACTTTTACCATAACAGAAATAATTGAATTAAACATTATTATATCACCCAATGTTGTTAGATTGGTAACAATAAAGAAAATGATTAATAAATATGCTCTATAAGCATAGGGAATGGCATAAAAGAAGTATTTGGTTATATATAATAAATTTGATATAATTAATATGAGGTGATATTGATGACTAAACATTTATATTTGATGAGACATGGAGAAACGCTATTTAATAAAAGAAGAAAAATACAGGGTTGGTGTGACTCCCCTTTAACCAAAACTGGCATCTTGCAGGCCAAAGCAGCAAAGAAATGTTTAAAAGATATTTCATTTGATCATTACTATAGTTCTACATCTGAAAGATGTTGTGATACATTAGAAATTATTATCGGACAGGATACACCCTATAAAAGATTAAAACAACTTAAAGAAAGAAATTTTGGTGATTTTGAAGGAGAAAGTGAAGATTTAAACCCAAAGCGTTGGAGTGAATTCAATTATGATGACTTATTCCCTCATTATGGTGGAGAATATACGCATGATGTTGTAGAAAGAATGTCAAAATGTTTACTTGAAATCATGGAAAATGACGATCATCAAAATGTTTTAGCTGTATCTCATGGTGGTGCCTGTTATTCCTTCTTAAGTTCAGTAACTGATCCAAATATAGTAAGGGATAATGGCGGTTTCACTAATTGCTGTATTTTACACTTTGAATATAACGATGGAAAATTTAAGTATATTGATATCTTAAGACCAGAATTCAGTTAGTAATCGTACTCTATTATTAAAGCAGGACAAAATAGTCCTGTTTTATTATTCATGAAATCTATCATATTTATCAAACTATTCTTTAAGCATCATTATAAAAACGTTTCTTGTCTATATCATCATTATTTTAACTTGTTGGTGTATATGATATAATTATTATAACAATGATATTCAAAAAGAGAGGACTTGAACAACCATGAAACAAATTGATCCCTATTCCTATCAATGTGGTGTTATTGATTGTTTTAATGAAATGGTCAAAGCTGGTATAAAAAATATAGCTTTAGCTCATCCTTGTACTACCAAAGAAGAAAGAGATAGCTATATTCCTTTTGTGGAAACTATCACAAATCAATATCAAACTTATTATTATTTGGATGATAATCCTTTAATTACTGATTTATTTCCTTATTCACTCAATAGAAAAACATATAATATTATCTTTTATAAAGAAAAGAAATATATAGAAGAATATATTGCATTAAAAGAACACAAAAGGCAATCTATTATAAATCAACAATATTCTCAGTTAAGAACAGAAATCGCTTATGAATTTGGTCATCTGTTAAGTTATTCAGATCAAACGATTGAACAATATATAAATATGAACAATGAAAAGGAAAATGATGAAGGAGAGGTATCATATGACCACTGAAAATTATTTAGTCATTATTATTGGATTCGTAGTTATAGCCACTGGAATTTATCATTATTTATCTCAGAAGCCTCTTACAATTTATCATAACATTCGCCCTATACTTGCTAAAAATATAACAGATGTTGCTAAACATAATCATGCAACTGCTTTGCTCTTATTTATTTATGGATTAATTTTTATCTTAGAAGGCTTTATTTTCAATCAAACAATTGTTCTTCATATAGCTATTTTCACTGCTGTACCTGGAACATTAATTGTCATGGCGATTTATGAAATTTTTATAAGAAGAAAGTATTCAACAAGGTAAACAATTTTGCTTACCTTGTTTCGTTTTGATAAACAATACATCTATATACTTAACTAACACTTTTTATAATATTCTTCAATATATTGACATTAGAAATGTTCATAAAAAGAATTTTATTATTGGAATATACGAATGATAGTATTTCATTTGATAAAAAAAGAGATTTTCTAATGATGGTTAAACTCAACATATCCAAAATCTCTTATTTATATATTTTAATCATTTTTTATATTTTAGAAACACACACTACATGCTGTATATCCTTCATTTTTGGCTTCACTTAAAGAAATTTCAATTTGACTTTTTCTTAAATAACGACAACCAGCACGATGATATTTACTACCGGTTTTTGTAATATAAACTGTTTCTCCAATATTCGTATTTGATGATTGTGTTGTTCTATTTGTTGAAGAATGATGTGTTGTATGATGAGAAGATGTCGTTGATTTCTTTTGTGTAGATGGGACGGTAATATGACATGTTTGTGTATGTCCATCTACAGTGGCACTTATAGTTGCAGAACCTGCTTTTAATACAGATATATGTCCTGCTTCATCTACAGTCACAACATCTGGATTACTTGATGAATATGTAATAGCATGATGACTGTTCGTTGTCACTTTTAATGTTTGTGTTTCATTTGATTTCAAAGTCATTGAAGTCTTTGAAGCTTTTAAAGTCACTTCTTCAATTGTGACAGGTATATCTATTGTTGATTCGTTTTGATACTGATCTTTGACAATAGCTTTAGCTATGTATTTTCCAGGTGTGTTGTCATTGACGTCATCATCATTAATCGTGATGTCACATTTTGATAAATCTTGTATAGATAAACATTTCTCATAATCAATAGTATGATTTTGTAAAGCTGTTGCCTCTTCTTGTAATTGTAATTGAGGAGCCGTTGTATCTTCTACTGAAATATATAAAGTTTCTTTTTTATTTCCCAATTGAAAATCAATTGTATAATCTCCAACATCTAAGATATCTTTAAAATCATCTATATCTTGACTACTATATTCAATATCACCATTAGTTTCAATAAAATCATCAAATTGATTTGGTAAAGTTTCTCCATATTCTAAAGTTAATGTATCTTTGATTAAATGAAAATCTTGCCTATTCCATAAAATAATACCTATAATGCATACAATAACAAATATACCTAAAATTGGTAAAACAATTTTCTTTTTTTATTTCCCTATAATCTTTTCCCCTATCTTTCCTCAAAAACTGCTTTATCACCTGTATGTAAATAAATGCGATATTTTTCTATAATCTCTTCTAATTCTTTATATGTATCAACCTTAGAAAGAAGATTTTTAATAGCACTGGCTGACTTTAAACCTTTGATATACCATGGAGCGTGTCCTCGCATCTGTCTCATAGCATTTTTTTCGCCCTCAACACTCATTAATCTTTTAGCATGTGATAAGCATTGATTGAGTTTTTCATCCATTGTTGGTTCTTCTAATAAAACTCCATTTTCAACATAAGCAACCATCTGTTGAATTACCCATGGATTCCCAAGTGCTGCTCTTCCAACCATCACAGCATCACAACCTGTTTCTTCCAACATACGTTTTGCATCTTGAGCCGTTTTGACATCTCCATTACCAATAACGGGAATAGAGACAGCTTCTTTCACCTGTCTGATATAGTCCCAGTTGGCATGACCTTCGTACATTTGTGAACGTGTTCTTCCATGTACAGCAATAGCACTCGCTCCTGCTTTTTCAATCAATTTTGCAATTTCAACACAGTTAATAGAATCAAAGTCATAACCAATACGTATCTTAACAGTCACTGGCTTGCTGACAGCTTCCACCACATTTTTAACAATATCATAAACCAAATCTGGATACTGCAACAAATAACTTCCTGCATGAGCTTTTAAAACTTTCTGAACAGGACATCCCATATTAATATCAATAATATCACAGTTTGAATGTTCGTCTACAAACTTGGCTGCTTTGACCATGGAATCTACATCCCCACCAAATATCTGTATACTGACCGGATGTTCATCTTCATCAATCGTCAACATTTCGATCGTTTTTTGATTACCATAACACAAGGCTTTATCACTAACCATTTCACTAACGACTAACCCAGCTCCAAATTCTTTAATAATCTTTCTAAACGCAACATTTGTGATACCAGCCATAGGCGCCATAATAATTCTATTTTTAATTTCTATATTTCCAATTTTCATTTTTTTCACCATAACACAATATAACATACTTTCTTGAAAATACAAAGACAAATACTTGATATAGTATAAAACATAGGAGGCGATAAAGAATAAATTTTCCATTGGCAATGTAATATTTTCCCTCTCCCATTCAAAATACATTGTTAGTAATAAACAAATGCGATTCTCATCAAAAGAATCGTATTTTTTTGTTATAATGATGATTGAGGTGATCATGATGGAAAAACACATAAAAGTGGGTGTAGGTGTTATGATTATTCACGATAATCAAATACTCATGGGACATAGAAATGCTCATTATGAAGATACAGGTGGTATCTATCAACCTGATTGCTGGTGTCTACCAGGTGGCAAACAGGAATTTGATGAAACAATATATGAATGTGCAAAAAGAGAAGTCAAAGAAGAAACAAATCTTCATATTGATGATTTACATATTGTTAATGTTGTTGATGATTTCCAAAAAGATAAACATTTTGTAACGATTCATGTTATGGCCAAAAAATATGATGGTAAGCTCCAAGTTATGGAACCTGATAAACAAGATGAATGGCGCTGGTTTTCATTAAATGAGTTACCTAAAAATATTTATTTACCCTCACTCAAATTTATTGAATTTTATTTGAATAAAAATAAAAGATCTGTCAACCATATAAACAGATAACTTACACTTTCCCCTCTATTTTTCCTCCCCAATATAAAATAGATGTAAGTTATCAAAGTTATATTCCTAATATTGGTAAACCCCAAAAAGAGAAGGCACCTTCCCCTTGTGCCTTCTTTTTTTATAAAAATTTATCTTTATCTATATGACTTTTCATTTTATATCATTATTTGAAAAGTGATTACATATTGGCTATTTTTCTGACTGTATTTGCTGTTCTTATCGTTAGTTTTGCACTGATATTTGCACTTGCTGTCTTGGACCACCAATTTGTTTTTTGATAATCTTTACGACTAAAAGACCAAAATATCACTTCTTTATAATTCTCTATCTTTTCTAATTCTTTTTTTGGTTCCCCAATTTCATTATAGACGTCCAAGAATTTTGCTGGTGGTATAATAAAAATAAGATTATCATAAATATCTTTGTTATTATTGCCCCACCATTGAGGTGAATTGTGTAAAATATCTAGAAGATCTTGTTTTGATATAACAAAAACAGAAATGTCTAAATGAAACTGATTGTGAATCACGAGTTCAATTTGATTTGTCAACTTCTTTATATCATCTTCGTGACTAGAAAAAATAACATTTCCACTATTAAGATAAGTCTTAACATCTTCAAATGCAAGTTGTTCAAAACCTTCTTTTAATGCTGGCATAAAGACTTTATTTTTTCCACTTACATTGATTCCTCTCAATAAGGCAACATATCTTTTCATATTCTTCATCGCCTCTATAAATTAGGATTTATTTCTCTAATATTCTTTTCAAATCCATAACAAACTGTGTTTGCTGTTTTTTTAAATATGATTTTACAAATGGCTTCATATAGAATTTCTTTGCTGTTACCTGTTCTGTAAAATCAATCTCCGTTTTATCGTCTATGGAAGTGAAAATGCCAATCCAATGTCCTTTCATATTGCTATTTTCCATATCAAATTCCCAGCGCTTATGTGGTTCTACAACAGTGATAGTAAAAGTGGTGGAATAGCCGTTTTTGGTATATTCAATAAATTGTTCTTCATTTATTACTTCCGTTTTACTTAAATCACTTCGCCATTGAGTATATTTATCAACTGCTAAAACAGTTTCCCAAACTTTATGAATATTACTATCAATGCTGTCTTTTATATTTGAAATTGTCATTTTTTGCACTTCCTCTCAAATTATAATTTTTATTGAATATATTCCAATAATGGTCTTAGATATTCCTTATCAGTCCAATCACATTTTTCTCCTACTGCACTCATGAGTGCTTTCATCCAAGGTTCATAAGTGCTAGGATCTTTCTTTGCTATAGCTTTTTGTAACATTTTGCATAAAGTTCTATCTTTCAATGACATTTTTTCTTCATCCCAAGCACCTCTCGCATAAAATGTTGGTACATTTTTTAAATCTTCTTTAAGATTATGTGCTTTTACTTCATTAAATGCTTTCTTGTCAAATGGTGATGCACCAACACATAGTATAGCTATTTTTTTATTTTTTAATAAATGATAGTTTTTCCTAAGAAATGATAAACCTGCTATACCAGAAGCATAGATACCACCACATAATACAATTGTATTATATTTTTCTATATCTTTTATCTTTGCATGTGGTGTTTCTATATAATCAAATTGAGTTTCTTCAATTAACCAATTGACATATTTTTTTGTTGATCCATACTTTGATTGATAAATGATAATACCATTTTCCATATTTTCATCTCACTTTCTCATAACGCATTTTCATGATAAATTATATTTTACAATACAATTATATCAGGAATATATCACACAATCATTTCTTTTCAGCTTCTAACAAACTATTATCTCCAAAATTTTTTGTATCATCAAATAGTCGTAAGACATTCTATGATTTCACAACATAAAAAAAGAATATCCTACTGGATATCCTCTAATAATGATTTTAATTCATCTTCACTAAAAGTATACTTTGAATTACAGAACTGACATGTCATTTCACAACCATGATCTTCATCAATCATCGCTTGAATTTCATCTTTTCCTACTGTCATTAATGCATTTCTCATTTTATCTTTTGAACAGTCACATTCAAAAGATAAATCTTGCGTATCTAATATTTCAACATCTTCAAAAATCATTTTTAATATTTCTTCAGGTGTATGACCTTCATTTAATAAAGCAGAAACTGCCGGGAAATTTTTCATTTTATCTTCAATATAAGAAATATCTTCATCACTGGCTTCAGGTAAAAGTTGGATAATAAATCCACCACTAGATAAGATTTCATTTGTTGTATCAACAAGAACACCTAATGAGACGACAGATGGCACCTGTTCTGATACCATAAAATAATAAGAAAAATCTTCACCAATTTCACCAGTTTGGATAGGTACAGTCCCAACAAATGGTTCTTTTAATCCCATATCCTTAATCACTTGTAAAGTTCCCTGATTTCCTACAGCTAAACCAACACCGAGTTTACCTGTATCTTCATAAGTATAATGAACATGTGGATTTCCAACAAAAGCTTTAATTTTCCCATCGCTATGTGTACATGCCATTAATGTGCCAATAGAGCCACCACCGTTCATTGTGACAGTCATTTTCTCATGATTTTTATTCATCGCTCCAAGCATCAAAGTGGCTGACATCAAACGTCCTAAAGCTGCTGAAGCTGTTGGCCATAAGTCATGCTTTTGTCTTGCTGTTTCTAATAAATGCTGTGTTGTACATGCAAATACACGACAGTTTTTTGATTGTACTAAACCTCTCACTAAATAATCTTTCATCTTTTAACCTCCTAGCGCAAAGTAACCAATTAACGGAATAACCATAGACGCAATAATAATAAGAACCAATAATTTACTCATTGTACTTCTTTTCATTGTAATCTCCTCTTACAAAAATAAGCACATACGTGCTTATTTCATTTCATCTAATAAATCATCATCTAAATTCACTGTGTTTTTCTTTTCTTCTACTGGTGGGTTTTGATCATGATGATCATTGTCATCCACACCATTATCCATTTCTAACATATGTCCAGTGTTATATAATGATTCAATTTGTTCATTATTTAATGTTTCATGCTCTAATAAAGCATTCGCAATAATAATTAACTTATCTTTTTGTTCATTGATAATCTGACGACATTGTTCATAACAAGTATCAATAATCTTACGAACTTGCTGATCAATTTCATAAGCAATTTGACCAGAATGTGTATTGCTTGTAGATGAATAATCTCTACCTAAGAATACTGCATCATGACCAGAATCATATTTAATCGGTCCTAAATCAGACATACCTAATTCAGTAACCATTAATCTGGCAATACGAGTCGCCTGTTCAATATCATTATGCGCACCAGAAGAGACATCACCAAAGAAGATTTCTTCAGCTACACGTCCACCCATGAATCCAGTAATGCTTGCCATTAACTGTGATTTTGTTTGGAAATATGTTTCTTCTTTTGGTGTCATTAAGTTATATCCACCAGCTTGGCCTCTAGGAATAATTGTGACTTTTTGAACTTTATTGGCATCCTCTAAAGTTAAACCAATAATTGCATGTCCTGCTTCATGATAAGCAACCAATTTTCTTTCTTTTTCTGTATACTTACGTGATTTTTTCGCTGGTCCACCAATAACACGGTCAATCGCTTCATCAACATCATCTAAAGTAATACGTTTATGTCCTAAACGAACCGCTAATAAAGCCGCTTCATTTAATACGTTAGCTAACTCTGCACCTGAGAAACCAGGAGTACGTTGTGCAATGTTATCAAAATTCACATCATCTGTAAATTTCTTATTACGTGCATGAACACGTAAGATTTCAGCTCTCGCTTTTTTATCTGGGTTTGCAACTTGAATTTGTCTATCAAAACGTCCTGGACGAAGTAATGCAGGGTCTAAGACATCAGCACGGTTTGTTGCTGCTAAAATGATAATACCTTCATTACCACTAAATCCATCCATTTCAACTAACAACTGGTTCAATGTCTGTTCACGTTCATCATGTCCACCACCGACACCAGTTCCTCTTTGACGCCCCACAGCATCAATTTCATCAATGAAGATGATACATGGTGCATTTTGTTTTGCTTTTTTAAACATATCACGCACACGTCCAGCACCAACACCAACGAACATTTCTACGAATTCAGAACCTGAAATAGAATAGAAAGGTACATTGGCTTCACCAGCTACTGCTCTTGCAAGTAATGTTTTACCTGTACCTGGAGGCCCTACAAGTAATACACCTCTAGGAATTTTAGCCCCCATGTTGGCAAATTTCTTTGGATTTTTCAAGAAATCTACTAATTCTTTTAATTCTTCTTTTTCTTCATCTGCTCCAGCAACATCTGTAAATCTTGTTTTGCTGTCTTTCTCTAATTTCGCACGTGAGTTTCCAAAATCGAAAGCTTTGGCATTGGCACCCCCGCCACCACCAATACTTCTCATTACAAAAAACATCACACCAATCAATAAAATATATGGAAGTAAACCTAATAAAGTATCTACCAACATATTTTCACTTTTTGCATCTAAAACTTCAACTGTAATACCTTTGTCTTCCATTAACTGAATTAAAGAATCTAATTCCTGATCAGTTTGTGGAACATTTGTTTTAAATGTATAATTGACTTCTTGACCTTTTTCAGTCTTTGTATATTGTCCTTCTACACTTGTCACATAAATACCAGGCATCACTGATACTTCAGTTACATTTTCTTTATTGACAATTTCCGTAAACTCAGTATAGTTCACTTCATTTGTACGCCCCATATTTAATAATGGAACTAATGAACTTAATAAAATAATGACAAGAACCCAAGGCAATATGGCTTTTATTAAACTCTTATTCTTATTGTTCATATAATCTCCTTTTCACTACTGATAACATTCTTCTTTTAAAATACCTACATAAGGTAATTGACGATATTTCTCATTAAAATCCAATCCAAATCCAATCACAAATGCATTAGGAATTTCAAATCCTACATACTTGGCTTCAATTGGATAAGTACGTCCTTCTTTTTTATCTAACATTGTGACAATTTCAACAGAATTTGCACCACGTTCTTCAAGCATTGCTTTGACTGTTGTTAATGTTTTACCGGTATCTAAAATATCTTCTACAAGTAAGATATCTTTACCTTTGACATCCTGATCCAAATCTTTCTTGATTGTAATTGTTCGTGATTCAACACCTTCATAACTGCTGACATCCATATAATCAAATGTCACATCTAATTCTATATATTTAGATAATTCCGCTAAAAAAGGAACAGATCCTTTTAATAAACCAACCAGAATCACTTCTTTATCATTATAATCATTTGTAATTTGTTTTGCTAATTCTTTACACTTCTCAACAATTTCTTCTTGAGTATATAAAATCTCTTTAACATCTTTATGCATACTTCTCACTCCTTATAATAAGCCTTTTTATTTTATCACAAATACATTTGGTTTTGTAGTCAAATAATCAATGTTTTTTGCAATATGTGGAACTAAAACAATAGTTCCATCTTTATTCACGACAACAGGCCATGTTTTTCTTTTCAAAGCAGGAATTTTTGCATTTATAAATAGACGTGAGAGTTTTTTTGTTCCAGAAGATGTCATAATGCTATCGCCTTCTTTCATTGTACGGATAGTAATTGGATAATCTTCAGGGGCAAGAAAGACCCCTTCATTGATATGACCACTATCTAATAAATGGAAATACTCACAACCAAAAGGCATATATTCTCTAAATTCAAAATAATAGCCTTTGGTTTTATCTTTATCAATGATGTAGATATTATCGTATTCTTTTATGAACAGATAATTAACTGGTAAATTCATTTGAATATTTGGTTTTACACTATCAATCTGATGCTTGATTTCCTGAATAAGAGAATAAGAAATTAACTGTGTTGGCATCACATCACGTAAAATTAAATAAAGGAAGATTTCTCTTAACTCTTTAGGAATATAATAATAGTAAATAATGCCATCTGTTTTATATTGTTGGTAATAGGTTTGAACTTTAAACTCTAATTCTTTGATTCTTTGATTATGTGCTTCAGCCTTTTTTAAAAGTTCTTCTTTTTGTTGTAATGTATAATGATTCAAAACAGTATTACGAACTTTATCTCTTTCAAAATCTGTTTCAAAATTTGTATAATCATCATGATAAGGAATATGCCCATCTTGACATCTTTTGATGATTTCTTCTTTATATAGACACATTAAAGGTCTAATAATACGCATATTTTGAACATGTGTTTCCTGTTTAATTCCTAAATAGTGAACCGTATTATGATGGGATAACTGCATATAAATAGTTTCCAGATGATCATCTAAATGATGACCTAAAATCACACCATCAACATGATAAAGATCATAGATTTCTTTATAAAAATTATATCTTAACGTTCTTGCCTGATTTTGAAAATTACCCTGATGATAATCTTGAGGATGAAACTCTTTATAATAGAAAGGAATTCCATACATTGCACAATAATCACTAACTAACTCATAATCCATATAACTATCATGACGATAATTATAATTCACATGAGCCACCAGTAAATGATACCCTTCCTTTCTTAAAGTATCTAAAAGATACATTGAATCGCATCCACCAGACACACCAATCACGTAATATTTTGAACGATCTAATAACTCTAAATTCATGCTATCACTCCATGAGGACATTATATCAAAGAAATGATAATTCCAAAACAAAAATCCCAATATTTTGGGATTATTGCTTACATATTTTTAAAACCATGATGGTCATATCATCATTCCTTTGTTCATCATTTGCCAATGTCATAAATAAATGAGCAATATCTTTAGGATGATCATCACCAATCAAATATTCATTATCCTTTAAAAATTCTCTAAAATGTCCTGAAAAACCATCACTTACCATAAAAATCATATCATTTTCTTTCAAAGTTTGTTTTTGAATCATTGTTTCAAGTGGTGAAACAATACCCATCGGTAATGTTTTAGATTCTACTTCTATGATTTCATGATCACGTAAAATATAGGTTGGACAAGCTCCATATTTCATAAATGTTGTCAATCCATTGACCAGATTGATTTCTATCATATCAACCGTAGTAAACATATCATTACGATTTTTAATCTTTAATAAAGCATTCACTGATTGAATGGTATCATTTAAAGATATGCCATTTGTAATTAACTGTTTCATGACATCTAATGTCAAGCTTGAATCATCACTTGCTTTTTGTCCCTGTCCCATACCATCACTTATCGCAAAATAGTCATTTTCATTCATAGAAAAAATTGTATAACTATCCCCACAGGCAATACTTTCTTTAGCACATTGTGAGACTCCATATTGAACAAAATAACGGGTATGATGTTTTAAAACAAGATATGTATAACCTAACTGATGCATGGGTGTTTTGATGACTTCTATATCCAATGTTTCATTAAGATAAGCTTCAAGAATCGGTATAAATTCATTTTCAATTTCTTCTCTAGTCATATCATATAACCCTATTTCTAAATAATAGACTGATTGTGATTCATAGTATTTTTTAAGATGTGCCAATTGAAAATGATAACCTTCCATATGTTCATAAATATGCTTTTCTTCAATATGTCCAATTTCCAGTTGATGAGAAAACTGATGAAAAACATGATTTAATAATGAAAATTGATGATAGAGATCATTTTTCATCACTTTATATTCTTCCTGAACTCGTCTGATTTTCCGATAATCTTTACGATACTGCTGTACTAAAGCTAGATATTTTTCTGGATTTAAACAATATTGATGAATAAAATCTTCATCAGCTTCACTATAACTTTCTTTTAATCCTTTATTCATTAATTTGACTAAACGGTGTGGTCCATATTTTTTATGAAAGCAAGTGGTTTGACTTGAACAATTCTGACACATATCTTCATAAATATAACCCACATATTCTAAAGAACGATTAGGTGCAGGCGCTTTCGTAAACAAAGCCGTCATCTGTTCAAATAAATGACAGAAAGAATCAACCTGTTTTGATAATTGTTGTTTAAAAGTCATTTCCTGATAACTTGAAGACAAGACAGGTTTATGTAAACGCATCGGTAAGATGAAAAAAATCAAGCCACTGGCAACGACAATAAATCCATGATATGTATATTGAAAATCTAAAAAGAATGGCAAAATAAGATGAGATACAAAATACAAAGAGACGATAGTTGATTTTTTATGACAGGGAATCATATAGAAAAAGAAAAGGGGTAATAAAAAAGATAAAATATCATCTTTATATCCTAGATCCATCAACAGCATCAACATGGCGCTATAAAATAATCCTGGCAGTAAATCATCTAAACATTCATGATAAATCATAATTAAAATAAAAATACGAATTAATATCATTGTTGACATTTGAGAATATGGCAATAACCCCATTGTACATATAAGAATTACAACTGTTAAAGCTTTCATTCTTTCATGAGTCAAAAGCTCAGCTTCGCCATGCATAAATATCGGTGTCAAAGATGTAAAAATCATTGTATTGATATATGTTAAAATAGTGAGTAATAAAGTTGAAAGTAAATCTATTTGAATATAAGCATAATAGATGCCTCCAATCAATGTTAAAAGATAGGGCACATATCTTGATTTCATGGATTGAAACAGTAAACAGAATTCTAAAATAACAAAAGATATAGCACTTATCACAAAAACATCATAAGGAACATCTAAAAATATAACCCCTATACCAAGCCCTATAGCATAACCTATAATAGACTGATACCCACACATAAAGCACACATAAAAAAAAGGCAATGCAAATAATAATGATGTTGAATAAATATGTACAATAGAAATTAAAAAAGAAATTAATGTTATATAAAAAATAAATTGGTACCTAATCTTTTTCATACGACTAGGACTAAGAATCAGTTCCATTTTTCCCACCTCTTGCCATTATTATAGAGGTTCCCTTTTGCATTATTTGTCATATTTAAAAGACAACCATTATTTTTTTAAACAGTCATCATTCTATAGATTTTACTTATCCTATTCAAAAGATTATACTAAAACTGAGAGAAATCAAAGGAGGTCATAACTATGTCATATAAACGTGTTCAAACATATTTTCATCAACTTCATTTAGCAGATCGTATTATTGATTTAAAGGATTCTAGCGCAACTGTTGAATTAGCCGCAAAAGCATTAGGATGTCAACCTCAACAGATTGCTAAAACTTTATCTTCTTTAATAGATGAACAACCTTTGCTGATTGTTATGGCTGGTGATGCCAAAATTGACAATAAAAAATATAAACAATACTTCCATAAAAAAGCAAAAATGATTCCTAATGAACTTGTTGAATCCTATATTGGACATAGTCCTGGTGGTGTATGTCCTTTTGCAGTCAAAGACAATGTGCAAATTTATCTTGATATCTCTTTACAAAAGTTAGAATACGTCTACCC
The DNA here is from genome assembly GCF_012027715.1 of Massilimicrobiota sp. SW1139. Taxonomy (NCBI): domain Bacteria; kingdom Bacillati; phylum Bacillota; class Erysipelotrichia; order Erysipelotrichales; family Erysipelotrichaceae; genus Massiliimicrobium; species Massilimicrobiota sp. SW1139. The sequence goes on from NZ_SJOR01000003.1 coordinate 14,688, forward strand.
TGCAGCTGGCAATGATCATAGTGCGATTCGCTTATCTTGTCATGAATTAGAAGAGTGTTGCCATCCTCAAGACTGGATAGATGTTTGTAAATAAGAAAAGTTCCCATAAAGGGAACTAATATTTAAAATAGAAGAGAACACCCTGAGGTGTATTTTCAACACCATATTCAAAATGATGCAATTCCAATATAGCTTTACAGATAGCTAACCCCAAACCAGTTCCACCTTCATTTCTGGCTTTATCAACTTTATGAAAAGAGAGCCAGATTTTTTGTATGTCTTCTTCTGGGATATGAGCCCCTGTATTTTCTACTGAGAAACAATGTTCATCCAAATGAATAATGACTTCTTCGCCTGCTTCTGTATAACGCAAAGCATTACTTATATAATTTGTAATAACCATTCCTATCTTAAAAGGATCGGCTTGTATAATACTAGAATCTAAATCAGTTTTCAAATGAACTTTCTGTGCTTCAAACAGACAAGCCATTGATTCTAAAGCTTCGTCAACGATATCTAATAAATCTACTTCTTCAAGATCTAATGTCATATTTTGAGATTCTAGTTTTGATAAGTCTAACATAGCTAAAACAAGTTCATTAATGCGTCTTGTTTCATTTTGAATGATTTGTATGTATTCATTACGTTTCTTTTCATCCTGTTCCAGTTCAACCATTTCACTAAAACCATTGATAATACCTAGTGGTGTTTTAATTTCATGCGTAAAATTAGAAACGAACTCTTTTCTGACAACCTCTAGTTGTTGAACACGCTCAATTTCCTGATGCAAATCATTGATTGTTTTTTCTAATTCTTTACTCATCTTATCAACACTTCGAGCCAAATCACCAAGTTCATCATGTCGTGAGGTATCAATAGGATATTCAAACTGCTTACGAGAAATGCGCCAGGCAGCTAACTCCAATTGTTTGATTGGACGGACAATCATATAAGCTACTATAAAGCACATAATAATAATCAAAACAATAGCTAAAATATATGTTGATGAATTATCATACATAAATTGTTGTAAACTTTTCATACGTAGATTTTCATATTCCTGCGTTATAAAAATATAACCTACTGTTGCTGCATCTACAGTGACTTCTTCTTGCGTTTGATTAGGTGTGATCCAATCTTCTAATCGCATCATAATGGTAGAATAATATTTACCATTATATTCATAAGGATTAATCAAATAGTATTGTGTATAATCATAAATTGATGAATTAAATTCTTTTCCTGAATCCTTAAATTGTTCAAATTTTTTTTGAATTTGCTGTTTTAATCCATTAAAAGCATCATGATAATCAGTTAACATTGCTTTTTGTGTTAAATTAGAAGAATATGATAAACCATCTGCTGAATATGGAAACAACAGCTCCATTTTGGCACTCATATAAGAACTGGCAACACCTTCTATATGTGTTATTTCACCTTCAACCTGATGCTCAATAACTGTCTGATTGTTGACTTTTATTTCTTTAAAATCCAAATCTCTCATTTCACCATTAAATTCATTATATCGTCCTATATGAACATCAATAGATATATCTAATTGTGAATTTTGATGTTGTATAATGACCTTCTCCAATTTTTCCAAATCTTTTTGACTCAATGAAGAAAAATCAATACCAACAGAATAATTCGTATCATCTTTTTCAACTATCAAAGATAGTGATGGTCCTTCAACCCCATCTCTAGACATATCTAAAATCTTTCCATCAGCATCAACCAGACATTTGACTTTCGTTAAATCCCCAGAAAGCGCATGATGATATAATCTTAAAAATTGTTGGGAAGATAAATCAACTGGATTCACTGCAATTCTTTCAACATAATTTTTGGCAAACTTATCTAAGTTACGAATCGTTATTTCAGCATCAGTTTCTAATGTGTTTTTAATATAGCGCTCAATCCCTAAACGAATTTCATTACCTAATACTGCTAAAAAAGCTAATAAAATAATACAGGCTATTTTGATAACTAAACTAAAGTTTAATTTCCTCATAGATTACCCCTTAGAATCAAACATATAGCCAATTTTGACTACCGTTTGAATATAGACTGAAGCTGCTTTTAATTTTTTTCTTAATTTTTTCACATAAGTATCAACAATACGCTGATCACCATAATAATCATAACCCCAGATACGATCTAAAAGCTGATCTCTAGATAAAATTTTACGTTTATTATCAATAAAATACATCAACATCTGATATTCTTTATGTGATAAAGATACTTTTTCACCATCAATATAAACTTCATGCGTATCATCATTAATACGGATGATTCCTTCTTCTATAATCATCCCCTGCTCATCTTTTTTAAAGCGTTTTAATAAAGCATTACATTTTGCATATAATAATGAAGGTGTAAATGGCTTAGATATAAAATCATCAGCACCAAGATCATAACCTTTTAATTTATTATCATCATCACTTAAAGCACTAATAAATAAAATAGGAATATCATTCTTTTGACGAATCTGTTTACAAACTTCATACCCATCAATACCAGGCATCATAATATCTAATAAAACAAGATCAAAGCTATCATCTAATAATGATAAACCTTCATATCCATCACTGGCTTCAATAACTTCTTCTCCCTGTTTTTGAAAATACTCTACAATGAACTGACGTATTAGTTTTTCATCTTCAACCAATAAGACTTTCATATAAACACCTCCTATTTTTCTTTATTATAATATAAATTTATGGAAAAAATATGAAAAATAAAAAAAATGAGGATATTTAGTCCTCATTCAATCATTTGAAGCAATATATGTTACTCATTTAACTAGGCATCCATATCGCTGTTGACATAGAGCTATAAATATTTGACATACCCTTCATCATGATAGAAGAAAGATTCTTCAAACTTTTGAAAATCGAGTTTTTTTAACAAATGTTTTGAACGCTGATTATCCTTATAAACATAACAAATCACTCTTTGAAAATGATACTGTTCTTTCATAAACATACAAAAGGCTTCCACAATTTCACTTCCATAACCTTGAGACCAATAAACACTATCTATTGTATATCCCAAAACAAAAACCTTTTCATTAGCCACATCTACAAATAAATCACCAATCATACGATCATTTTCTTTTAAAATAATAGCTAAATGATAATTTGTTTTTGGTAGATTCAAATCTGTTAACTTTAAACATTGCTGAATACGTTTGGAAGCATCTTTTACTGAATACTTTTTCCATGATTGATAATAAGCGACTTCCTTTTTTTGACGATACTCACTCATACGCATAGCATCTGTGACTTCTAAACGTCTTAAGTATAATCTTGATGTTTCTAAAATCTTTTCCATAATGTTAACTCAAATGATAATAAATAAACAACATGCGATCTTTTCCATTGATATCCTTGATAATTTCATAAGGAATACCTGGAAAATACTGTTCTACTGCCTGTGACATGAGTTCTCTTTGATCAAATCCCATTTCAAAAGCAAGTAAAGCACGGTCTTTTAAAACATGACGAACATCTTTAAAAATCTTTCGATAAAAATACAAACCATCATTTCCACCAAATAAAGCCACATGGGGTTCATTATCTTTCACAACACTTTCAATTTCCTGATCTTGTGGAATATAAGGTGGATTGGATACAAATATATCAAACTTCTGTTGACGGTCTATCAATGGTTCTAACATATCCCCTTGATAAAAAGTCACTTGAGCATCTAATTCACTGGCATTCGCTTTAGCGACCTCTAATGCTTCTTCACTGATATCTGTTGCGACAACATTTAATTTTGGTTCTTCTAATGCCAAAGTAATCGCAATCGCTCCTGAACCCGTTCCTACATCACATAAATCAATAGATGAATAATCATCAAAATAATCATCAATTTTATAAAGAATATTTTCTACCAGTTCTTCTGTTTCATAACGTGGTATCAACACATTTTCATTGACTATAAAATCTCTAGAGAAAAAGTTTTCTTTTCCATTAATATATTGAATAGGTTCCCCATTCATATATCTTTGCATACCATCCTGAAACTGTTTTAATAATTCTTCATCAACTTCTTCATCCATCATCAAATACAATTGATGAGGCTCTTTATGCGCCAAATGATAAAACAGAACTTTCGCAACATTACAGTCTTTATCTTTTTCATCAAGCATGGCTTCACTTTGACGAATCAGTTCTCTTAAAATCATTGTTCTTCTCCTAGAAGTTTCAATCTTTGATCTTCATTCATCAAAGCTTCAATAATATCATCCAGTTTCCCTTCCATAATACGGTCTAACTGTTGAATCGTTAATCCAATACGGTGATCAGTGACACGATTTTGTGGATAGTTATATGTTCTGATCTTTTCGCTACGATCTCCAGTTCCAATCTTACTACGACGTTCACTGCCAATTGCTTCTTCCTGTTCACGTAATTTCATTTCATATAATTTTGTACGCATGGCACGCATTGCTTTATCTCTGTTGTCATGCTGACTACGTCCATCCTGAGAAGTTGTCACAACACCAGTAGGAATATGCGTAATACGAACTGCTGAATCTGTTTTATTGATATGCTGTCCTCCTGCACCTGATGCACGATATGTGTCAATTCTTAAATCAGATGGATTTAATTCAAAATCAACTTCTTCTGCTTCAGGCATCACAAGCACTGTTGCGGTAGAAGTATGCACACGTCCTTGTGTTTCTGTTTTAGGTACACGTTGTACACGGTGTGACCCAGATTCAAATTTCAATTTAGAATAAACACCTTCCCCTTTAATCATAAAGGAAATTAATGAATATCCACCAGCTTCACTATCCTGAGCTTCTAAGATTTCAATCTTCCATCCCTGCGATTCTGCATATTTGACATACATTCTATATAAATCACCTGCAAAGATATTTCCTTCATCTCCACCAGCAGCTCCACGAATTTCTACAATAACATTTTTATTATCATTTGGATCTTTAGGAATTAATTCTAAATGTAATTTTTCTTCAATTTGAGGTTTCTTTTCTTCCAATTCACTTAATTCCAATTCAGCCATTTCTTTGATTTCAGGATCATTTTCCTTCATTAACTCTTTTGCTTCTTCAATACCATCAAGAATTCTTTTATATTCCTGATATAATTGATAAGCATTTTCCAAAGTTGCCTGTTCTTTAGATGCTTCTGTCATCTTTTGAACATCATTTGCGATACTTGGATCCATTAATATTTCATTTAATTCTTCATATCTTCTTGCGATTGTTTCCAATCTTTCCATCATATTATTCATACGCTAACCTCCAAACCGTTACCATTATAATATAAACATTCAAAATAAGCAAAATAATCTTGTCATAATCTTTGTTTTTTCATTGACACAGATAGATCATTTTTTTATACTCAATATAAAGTGGAGGAATAAAAAATGTTAAAAGCGGTTATTTTTGATATGGATGGATTAATGATTGATACAGAAAATGTCACTTATCAATGTTATAAAGATGTTTTAAAAACGATGAACTTAGAAATGACAAAAGCGTTTTATACAACTTTATTAGGGCGTACTATGGAAGCCACAAGACGTGCTATGTTTGATCAATATGATGAAGATTTTCCTATTGAAGAAGTTGCGAAAAAGGTGCATCAATTAATGGATGAACAATTTGCAAGAGAAGGTGTTCCATTAAAAGATGGTCTTGTGAAATTGTTGACTTATTTAAAGGAACATCATTATAAAACAATGATTGCTACTTCAAGTCGTCGTGAAAGAGTCAATGCTTTATTAACTGATAATGGCATTCTCAATTATTTTGATGATGTGATCTGTGGTGATGAGGTCGAACATGGAAAACCTGCTCCCGATGTTTTCTTGAACGCTTGTCAAAAGTTAAATGTTCAGCCAAGTGAAGCACTTGTCTTAGAAGATAGTGAAGCAGGTATACAAGCAGCCCATAACGCTCATATATCTGTGATTTGTATTCCAGATATGAAATACCCTGATGAAAATTATGCTAACAAAACAACTTGTATTCTTGATTCACTTCATCAAGTTATTGATTATATTGACAATTTATAAACATAAAAGATTATCAGCCTCAAAAACTGATAATCTTTTTTCATTGATCATTTTTTCTATTCTTTCGATTCTTTCTTTGACGATAAGCTCGAATAGCCTTATTTCTCGTCGGTATCCCAACCCCTAAAAGCAACACAACCATGAGTATTGTAAAATCCATTGATGATTCTCCTAGAATTCTTTTTTATTCATAATAGATAGACTGACTTTTAAAGAAACCAACATAACCAAAAATCCAATCATCAAAAGAATCATCATAAACATTACTGGACCTAAAGCATCAATAGCTAAAATCAATGGAAGAACATCAATATGAAAGATTTCCACTATTTTCATCACCACAAATCCAATCACAACAAGGACACCTACACAAGCAATGAGAGCATATCTTCCTTTTTCTCCACCAAAACGCAGATGAACAGGTATCATCAATGATTCTATGACAAGAAACATCGGTAAAATCACGAAAGCTCCAATCAACATATCTGAAGTCACAGGCTTCCCCTGAACAATAAGCATCAAACCACATATTATCACTGATACTATCCAGGCTCCTGTTCCTAAAATCAATCCATAAACATACTTTTCTAAAACATAAGTTTTTCTAGAAAAAGGAAGTGTTAATAAGAATGGATAACCATTATCAAATTCATCATAAGAAATCGTACTGACGGTAAATAATGATAAAATCAATGTTATAAAACCAATCATAAAAGTTGGATCTTGCGAACTGATTGATATCAAACATGCCACAACAATAATAATGATAAAGAAATTCTTTTGCATTAACATCAATTTAAAATCTTTAATCAATAAACCTTTCATGATTTTTCACCTCTAATCATCATTGTCATCACATCATCAATATGACTATTTTCTAATACAATATTAGGATAATTTTCTCTATAATATTGTTTTTGATGAGTCAAACAGCTATAACCATAACTTTCCTTTTTGTATTTTAAGATATATGCCTTATCCAACTGTTCAAATTGTTGATCATCTACCTTTAATAAAGCATACTCACTTAATAAGACATCCGTATCTTCATGCATAATTACTTGACCATCATGAATCATATAGACATCATCACAGATTGTTTCTAAATCACTGGAAATATGAGAACTGATTAAAATAGCTCTTTGATCATCTTCTTCCATATAATCTCTCATCATATCAAGCAATTCATCTCTCGCAATCACATCTAGCCCCGCTGTTGGTTCATCCAAAATCAACAGTTGAGCCTGATGACTCATCGCAACGATAATTTTCAATTTTGCTTTCATCCCTGTAGAAAATTCTTTGATTTTCTTATTTTTAGGCAATTCAAACTGATTCACCATACGTAAGAAGAATGATTTATCAAATCGTTTATATAAATTCTCTAATATAGGAATAATATCTGATATTGTTAAATATCCACTAAAACCTGAATCCGATAAAACAACACCTAATAACTGTTTATCCTCTTCATTCAAAGTAGATTGACCAAATATTTCAATTGATCCTCCATCACATTGAATTAACCCTAAGATAGCTTTAAATGTTGTACTCTTTCCAGCTCCATTTTGTCCTATCAAGCCAGTGACATAACCTGGTTTGACTTCTAAAGAACAGTCTAATGAAAATGAAGCATAATTCTTTTTTAAATGTTTTACCTTTAACATAATTAACCCTCCAGAATCATCTCAAATAAACTCTTTAATTCTTCATCACTGATTCCACATCTTCTACCTTTTTGAATGGCCATTTCCAAATCGGCTTCGATTTCCTTTTTTTGTTCTTCTAATAACAATTCACGATTATTCGCACTCACATATGTTCCTTTTCCATGAACTGTCACTACAAACCCTTCTTCTTCCAAGTTATCGTACGCTTTCTTGACAGTCAGTGCACTTATTTTCAACTCTTTTGAGAGAGTACGAACAGATGGTAACTGATCATTTTCTTTAAGTTTTCCTTTTCTTATCATTGTTTTAATTTGATCAACAACTTGTTCATATATAGGTGTCATTAAAGAATGATTAATAATAATTTTCATTTTCTCCCTCCTGTTCATAAACAGTATATAACAGTATGAAACTGTTGTCAACTGTTATATACTGTTATATACAAAAAAAGAACTCTCTTATAGTTCTATAAATTCTTTGTATAGTTATAATGCAACATCTCATAATCATTTTGTTCATAAAAGTGATGAGCTTGTTTTCTATAAGTCGATGTTGATAATTCAATCTGTTCTAAACGCAATTCATTGGCCTTAGCTTCGATAGCCTGTAATAACTGTCCGCCAATTCTCTGACCTTGACTTTCTGGTAAAACAACCAGTTCAACAATTTCTCCTGTATCTTGATTATGATGTAAATAACGATGAATCTGAAAGCTTAAAAACCCTAATATTTTGTCTTGTCGATAAACCAGATATATCACATCATTACTATTGATTCCCTGGTGATAAGTTTGTTTAAAATGATCATAATCCAATTTTTGATTTTCTAATATACACATTAAGTCATAAATCTCATCACAATCTTCTAATCTTGCTTTTTCAATCATATAAACCCTCTTTTCTCTATATTTTATTATATTATAGGTATTGAACAGCTTTCGACAATATTATACAATCATTATGGTGATTTCATGAAAAAAATAAAATTATTTGTTTGTTTGGTCCTTTTGCTTGTTGGATGTCAACCGCAACCACAAATACAACCTCAAAAAGAAGAAACAAAAAACACAGTAAGCTGTCATTTTATTGGTGATTTATTATATGAAAAGCCTTATTATGACTGGATCGAAGATGATAGCCAAGATAAAGGCTATTATGATTTGGTAAGACCTTATCTACAAAATGATGATTTATCTATTGCTAATCTGGAAACACCTATTGGTGGTAAAGAACTGAACATTTCTGGGACAGGCTATTCTTTTAATGCTTCTCGTGAAATTGGTAAACAGGTAGCATCGCTTGATTTAGAAGTCGTTTCAACTGCTAATAACCACGCTAATGATCGAGGAAATCAAGGCATTGATAATACCCTTGATTTCTTAAAAGAAAAAGATATTTTAGCTGTGGGCACTTACTATAATCAAGATGATAGAGATCAAGGAAAATATATGACTATTCATGGAATAAAGTTTGGTTTTGTATCTTATACATATGCAACAAATCAAATTGTCAGTGATGAAAATCAAGCCAAAGTTGCTTTATTTAATCGTCCTAGTGACCGAAAAATGACACAGGCATATAAAGATTTATTAACGAAAGAAGTGACTCAAACTAGAGAAAACTGTGATGTCTTGATTGCAATGATGCATTGGGGAAATGAATTTACATATGATATTTCAACTCAACAAGAAGAAGTATCTCAATTGCTTAGTGATTTAGGTGTTGATATTATTATTGGTAATCATTCTCATTGTTCACAGCCTATGGAATGGATCAATAATAATCGCACTTTATGTATGTATTCTCTAGGAAATTTTGTAAGTGCAGACCCTATTGTCGATCGTACTCACCAGGAATTTAAAAATGCATATAATGTTTCAATGATGGTTTCACTTGACATTGTAGAAGAAAATAATCAAATTTCTATTCAAAACATTGACTATATCCCTGTTATCAATTACTATGATGAACGTTTACAAAACTTTAAACTTATTCCTTATGATCAATATACATCTCAATATGAAACAACACATTATCATTATCAAAATGGTTTGACAAAAAAATGGATTGAAGAAACTTATCAACAACTCATTCCTCAATCCTTATCAGATCACGTATTGCAAAAGACTGCCTAAGCAGTCTTTTTAATCTAAATCTTCACCATTTGTTTCAATAACTTTTTTATACCAATAGAAAGATTCTTTCTTACGACGAGAGAAATCTCCTGTTCCATCATCATATCTTTCAACAAAGATAAATCCATATCGTTTAGCCATTTCACCAGTAGAAGCAGAAACCAAATCAATGCATCCCCAAGGTGTATATCCTCTTAAGTCTACACCATCTAAAATAGCTTCATGCATTTGTTGGATATGACTTCTTAAATAGTCTACACGATAATCATCACGAACTTTTCCATCTTCATCAATCTTATCATATGCACCTAATCCATTTTCTACAACAAAGATTGGTTTTTGATAACGATCCCAGATTTCATTTAATGAATAACGAAGTCCAATTGGATCAATTTGCCATCCCCAGTCACTTGCTTTTAAGTATGGGTTTGGAACCCCACCTAAAATATTACCTTTACCAGTTCCTTTTGATTCGTCAGCAGTTTGGCAATTTGACATATAATATGAACATGTATAAAAATCAACAGGTCCTGCCGCTAAAATATCATCATCACCAGGTTCCATATGTACAGTAATGTTGTTGTCTTTGAAATATCTCTTGATATAGTTAGGATATTTTCCACGACATTGAACATCACTACAGAACCAGTTCATTAAATGCCCTTTTTGTTGGTTCACGATTTCATCTTCAGGATGACAAGTTAAAGCATAACTTGTTGCCATAATTTGCATACATCCAACTTGATTATTTGGATCAATTTCATGTGCCATTTTCACAGCTAAGGCACTTGCTAAAAATTGGTGATGTAATCCTTGGAAACGATTGTTTGGATTATCAACCTGATCCATAAAGTCCATAGCTTTGATTTCATTTAAAATTCCTTGTGATAAGAATCCACCCATTGGTGTTGTTGCACTATTGATTTCATTGAATGTCAACCAATATTTCACTTTACCTTTATAACGTGTAAAAATAGCTTTACAGAATCTTAAATAACAATCAATCATTCTACGGTCTACCCATGAATTCCATTTCTTTGTCAGATTGAATGGAACTTCATAGTGAGAAATAGTAACCATAGGTTCAATTCCATATTTTAAGCATTCATCAATTAAGCTTTCATAAAATTTTAATCCTTCTTCATTTGGTTGTTCTTCATCACCATTTGGAAAGATTCTTGTCCATGCAATTGAAAAACGATACATTTTAAATCCCATTTCAGCAAATAATGCAATATCTTCTTTATATCTATGATAATGATCAATTGCATCATGACTAGGATAAAAAGTTCCTTCTTCTAAAACTGGTGTAATTCTTTTACTTGTTGTTGCTGTACCACCTGTACAGATATCTGGACAAGAAATACCTTTTCCACCTTCTTGCCATCCACCTTCTAATTGATTAGCAGCAGTTGCTCCACCCCAATAAAACCCACTTGGGAAACTCATATCTTTCATTCCTCCTTTTTTACTTATTATAATCAAAAAATCAGATGATTTCTTCTTATTTTCAAACACTGAAATAAATTTTATATAGGCATTGACATCAAAATAAATCTATTCCAAAGCCCCTTTGACTTTCTTTCTTGTTAAGAGTCTATTTTGTCTATTAGCTAAAGCATCTTTTCTTCCTTGAAGCAAAATCTTTCTTCCCGCTTCATTTCTTGTATAAATCAATTGATATTTTCCTATATAAGGCTGCATACACTGCGCAAAAATCATCGCATCTTCTTTACGTTTAGAAAAAATATCAGGAACGACAAAGTATCTATCCATCTTATTTCTTTGATGTTTGTTGTAAAGGATATAACGTTGATTATCAATTTCATCAAAAAATTCATTCACACATTTTGCAAATAAAGCCTTATCATGAGCAGTTCCTCCACTTAAATAAATAGAGTATAAAACCGCTTGTGATTCTGTTTGTACACGGCAATTCACCATTTCAAACAAATGCATATTTAACATAGCCTGATAAATGCCATCACCAAAAGACTGTAAACGATTCAAAGGATTCATCCATGTAAATACTTTTTTTAATTTCCATAATACACTCACAACACCAATAAAAACACAAGAAAATAAAACATAAATCATAGACTTGCTTTGAATGTGTAAAAACCTTGCTAGTACACATATCAAAATACCTGTAAGTACAAAACTCAGTATAGTTAATAACACATGTCTAATCGCATCATACAATAAGACACTTGTCATATTTTGATCTTCCATGTCCACTTCTTCAACAACTTCAATTTTATCATATATAGCTAAAGAACGGTCCCATCTTTCTTTTAACTGTTCTCTTTGAGAGGATAATTCCAACATTTTTTGATTGGTTTTTTTAATATGTGAGCGATCTAATGGATACTGAATTGCAGTCAATCTTTCAATACCGTTTTCAATAAAGTCTTTTTCATAATGAAGGCCTAAGAAATGTTCCATCCTTCTTCTCAAGTTTTCAAAATCACTTTCAGTCTGATTAATCTCCTGTCTATGATTGATAATTCCTTTTTGGGGAGGAACACAGACAAGATGCCAGATATGACTCACTTTATCTGGATTTTTATGATAGGTACGAATGGCTCTTCCACGCATTTGATTACTTAACATAAATGAACCAACAAAACTTGCGAGAATTAAAGTATTTACGCAAGGTGAATCCCAACCTTCACCAAGTAATGACTTTGTCCCAATTAAAACCTGAATATCTTCCTGTTCAAATAAATCACTCACTGCTTCTATGATTTCATGATGATTTCCTTTCACATTCACTTTAACATAATCATCAATGGCCTTAAATGGCTGAAATGTCATTTCTATTTGTTGTGAGACAAGTTGTCTTAATTGATTTTTTAAAAAAGCAGGAATGATAATCATAGATCCACATAAGACTGCCAAATGAAATGGTTGATGATGTTGAATACTTTCTCTTCTTAACATTTCAAAGAAAGGAAGAACCCCTAAAGCATGCACACTCATTGTATCATCACCAATAGCTTTTTCATATTCACCTTTGATATAATCCGTTAAAATTAATAATTTTAACTCTTTATTCATATGTTTGTATTCATGGCATACAATATCTCGAATACTTTCACATTTTCCAACCGAAGAAATCAGCATCTTTTCAAAAGCAATATCAACTTGCATAATGACTTTCTTTTTCTCAATCAATCCACGTGATTTGACATATTTGTAAAGCTCTTCAAAATCTTCCTCATTGATAGTATAAGAATCCCTGTCATCAAAGAAAAATCCCTGCAATAAAATTTCCATCCATTTTATAGACATCTTCTCCAGCTTCTTAGTTCCCAATATTTTTAAATATTCTCCTGGATAAGAGAGTTGTTGACTTTCCAAGTAAATCAATAGAGAAGATAAATACGCTGGATTTTCTAATGCTTTATCTAAATCTTGAATAGATCTTACATATGGATGTGATAAAATAGCCTGTTGGAATTTTTGATGATGCATGAAAAATGAAAAAACATTTTGTACATCATCTTGAAATTCTTTCATCTTGGCTTCTTCTTTAGCTGTTGGATAATTAAAATAAACATAATCCTGATGTGGACACAGACTCCCTTCTTTGACTAATTCAGGTACTGTAATTTCTATGTCAATGTCTCCACACATATCTAAATATCTTGTCCACATGGCTATGGAAGAATCATATGGTGGTGTTGCAGTTAAGGAAATTGTAAAAACAGTAGTGATTTGCTTTTTAAAATCCTCCAACGCTTTCCACCATTCAGTTCTTAAATGATGACATTCATCTAAACATAATGTTTCTATTCCTGCTTCTTTTATAGCTTCAATTAAAGAAAAATCCTGATAATCTACATTTTCTTCATCTTCTTGATCTTTAACCTTTCGCATGGCACTATGAATAGACTGATACGTTGAAACATTAATCAATCGAAGATGTTTTAAATCCTGTGATATATATTCTTCACTCTTCAATCCTGCTTTTAAAAAAGCTTCATTGATTCTTGTCACCCATTGTTGTCGAATGGTAATTGTTGGAACAAGAATTAATGCTGGTTTATTAACGCGTCTAATAATTTCAATGCCTAAAGTCGTTTTTCCTGAACCAGGCGCAGCGACAATATGAATTTTATGATCTTTTTTATAAATATCTAATTGATTCAATACTCTTTGTTGATAATCTCTCCAAACACCCTGAAACTCTAATATATCTTGACAGTTCACCATCATCACCTCTTTTTCATTATATAATAAAAGACCGTTAATGACATCATTAACAGCCTTATTCCTTTATTTTCTAATCGCTTGAACAGCAACACAACCTGGTCCACCTTGGGCTATAAAAGCAGGAGAAAGATCATACATTTCAATAACTGTATTTTCAAAAACAGTCTGTAACTGTTTGACAACATCTTGAGCCTGTTTCAAAACCCCTGCATGTGTCACATAAATTTTAAAGTCTTCATTCACACCTAATTCTTGGAAAGCTTTCATAATTTCTTTAACAGCACTTTTAAAAGTCTTTTTCATAGCATATTTTTCTAATCTTTTAGCATCTTTTGTAGTTGTCATAATAGGTGTAATCTTCAACATACCACCAAGTGTTGCTGCAAGTGGTGTTAAGCGTCCTCCACGTTTTAAAAAGCCAAAGTCTTGAGGAATTAAAAATGATTTTTCACATGCAATGCTTTTATGTAATTCTTTCATAATATGATGAATATCCAATCCCTGTTCTCTTAAAGCAACAGCTTTTTCTACTAAGTATCTTTGTGGTCCACATAAAGTCATAGAATTAATAACATGAATATTTTCACTATGCTCTACACTTTCTTTTGCACTCACTGTACTTTGATATGTTCCTGATAATCCATCAGCCATATTAATAACCAAAATGTCTTCCTCTGGATATTTTTCAAATAATTCCATTGTTTCACCAATAGAAGGCTGTGATGAACTAGGTACATGTCCTTCTTTGACAATATCTAAAAATTCCTGACTTGTCACATCAACATATTCTTTATAACTCTTTTTATCAGCTATAACATTTAAAGGAAGAACATCAACCCCTATTTTTTCTCCTTCCTTTGGTGATAGTAAAGCTCCCGTATCCGTAATAATCTTCATATCCAATCTCCTCGTATCCATAATCTCTTAATTATAAATTAACAAATATGTATAGGAATGTCAATATAAATGTAGTTTTTAAAACCATATTTGATAGAGAAAAAATCAATTTATTTTTTTATTTCATTATTGCATAAATTATTTTAATTATTTATGTATAGGTGTATTATATAAGTAGAAAGAGAACTTTTTTATAAAAATTCTTGACCTTGTAGTTACTCTATAGTGTTTAATAAGGATGAAAGAAGGGAAAACATATGCTTACATTCATTAAAAAAATTGTTATTCATCAAAAGAAAGACTATTTACTTTTATTAAGTATCTTAACATTGATAGCTTCTTTTGAATTTTGTTTTATTGCCATGTATGATCATCTTTCGCGTTTAGATTTAAAAATTGACTGGATGACATTCAGGGCAATTGCCTTTATTCCATTTTTAACCTTAATGATAGCAGTTGTATTGAGTGTTTTTGTTGCGAAATATTTTATTCAAAATAAAAAACATGAATTTTCAATGTTATTACTTTTTGGAAGAAAGCCCAAAGATTTATTTCTTTATCTGATAATTCAATATGGTATCATGTCTTTGATTGCTTTTTTTCTAGGATTCATTTTAGGTATCTTGATTATGAAAGGTATCAATATTTATCTGATCCATATTCATATGAATTATATTTTCCAATATCATTTCTTAAATACATTTTTCTTGTATACTTTCTTTTTAATCTTTACTGTGATCTTTATTTTAGCAATAAGTGCTCAACAGTTTACGGAGATTGATACTCATATTATAGAAACAATAAATCATAAGAATATGCAAAAAGTGACACCTTATATGATTTCTATGAGTCGTCATGATCAAAAACGTAAGGTTCCAACCGGTCAGATCATTTCATCCCTATTCACTCTCTATATCTTTTTCTACTCATTATATGCATTAGCGACTGATTCGTTATTTGAAAATAAATTCATTTATTTTGCATTATTTCTAATATCTATTGCTTCCATTATTAATACTTTCATTCCACTTTTATTCGATCTATTTCACTCGACACTTCTTCATCACCCACTCTTATTCAACAGTATTTCAAGTTTTATTGATTTAACCAATCAGCTTGTTTCTATTGCCAATATTCATTCCATTGTCTTACCTACAATGTTTATCCTTGTATTAATGAGTGGTGACATGAGTTATATAACCCCCTTCATTATCCCGTGTTTTATTATGATGCTAATCATGCTGTTACTATGTTTTATTATCAAGTATTCACTATATATCAAATCCATAATGCATATTTATGCGACGCAATATGCTTTAGGTTATAGTCCAAGTAAACTGTTTCAAATTTCTATATTTAAAAATCTTTTATTTCTTATATTAGTTATCTTTATACCATTTGTTTACATCTATTCTTTAGGGGATTATATTATCACTCATCAATTTCTCACAAGCCAAGTGATGTATAGTTTAGAATGTTTATATTTGGGTTTATATACTTTGCTTATGATTTATATTATCTTGAAAGAAAGACACTGTATAAAGGAGGTCATCAACAATGTCAAATATCTTAATAGAGGCGAATAATATATCAAAAATATATGATCAGGATATATTCTTAAAACGAGGAAAAAATATCTATGCCTTAAATAATGTCAATTTCCAACTTCAAAAAGGTGATTTTATCTGTATTATGGGACCTTCTGGTTCTGGGAAGAGTACATTATTAAATTGTTTATCAACATTAGATCAACCTAGTCGTGGTGATATACAAATCTTTAATCAGTATATTTCTCAAATGCATAAAAATGACTTATGTGAATTTAGATATCAAAAATTAGGTTTTGTTTTTCAAAATCATAACTTAATTCCTTATCTATCTATTTATGATAATATTGCTGCTCCTATTATTCTAGGTAATCAAAAGAGTCAAGATATTGAAAACAGAATCAAAACTCTTGCGAAAGATTTAGAAATCGAAGATATTCTTGATAAATTCCCACATGAATGTTCAGGTGGTGAATGCCAGAGAACCGCTATTGCACGTGCTTTAGTCAATGAACCAGAAATTCTATTTTGTGATGAACCTACAGGTAATTTGGATTCTAAGAATTCTCATAAGCTTTTAACAATTCTATCGCATCTCAATCAACGTGATACAACAATTGTTTTAGTGACACACGATCCTATGATTGCCAGTTATGGAAAAACAATGATGTATTTATATGATGGTGGTATTAAAGCTGTTGTTCAAAGAAATCAGGCAACGCAAAGGGAGTTTTTAGACCAAATCAATCAAGTCGTTCATCAAGATACATTGCTTTATGAATTTGATCAGACAAGCCCTTTACAATCTACTAATCCTGCTCCTACAACTGAAAAAATCAAAGTTGATAATCAAGATAAAGCATTTATATCCAGACAAACTGTTTATATGGTATTGGATGGATTCAAAAGTGATGAAAATATCTTAAAAAATAGTACACCACTTTATATTCATGGTACCCATATATCTTATCAGAATGTTCATCATGATGATATTGAATTTGATTTCAAGGATATTCAAGAAATCAGAATGGATTTAACTGCACAGTTTGTTATTTTTGGTATATATAGTGAATATGTCTTTCATATTCTATTAGATTGTGTCAGCCCTCAAGGAACATATAAACTTAAAGTAAAAAATAAAGATGATTTCATTCATATTATTGATTACTTCCATCAAAATCATGTTAAAGTTATTGATCCTCGACACATCGAAGAAGCTTATCATCAATATCCTGATGATTATTCTCGTCAAAAATATTATAAAAGAACTCACAAAGATCTATTGAAAAAGAAATAAAAACCTGCTCATATGAACAGGTTTTTATGTTCTTCAATCATTCAAATGAATTCTCAGATTCTATTTTCATCTTGAGTATCTGTATATTTTAAGTCATCATATCATTATCAACTGATTAATAATCATTCTGACATAATGTCATTGAAGTCAGTCATCTTATCATCATGATTCTTTCATCTCTTACAATCTTTTTTTGAATAAAAAATAAATATATTATTGGAATATAAATGATTATTCCAATAGGTAATATTTTTAAAAAGTGAGATTGTAAAAATGTGATAGAAGATAACATAAATGTTAATTGGGCCATATCAGCAGTAAATTCATAAAATGAGAATTTAGTAATTAATATAATGATAAAATATATAATATAGTAAAATAAGACTATTTTATCTAATGATGTAATATACGATAAGTGTATACTCATTCTATAATAAACAAAGAATATAGCAAGTAATAGCAAACTACTTCCTATCAGAACATTTGACAATTCATTGAATATAATAATAGTATCCGTTTGATCGAACGCACCTATTGGAGCTATATTTAAAAAATCGTTTTCTTTTAAATATATGGACACTGATATAACAACAATAAAGAAACAAATCTTTATAAAAAAATATATTTTTTCATTTTTACCTCCACTTGTCTTTATATTGTTATTTCATGTTCAGTATATTAAGTCTTATGATTCTTCAATAACTCCCATTAATTCTAAGATTCTATTTAAATCTTTAGTATCTGTATATTTCAAAGTAATTGTATGATCATCAACTTTAATTTTTGTACGATATTTTTTACGTAATAATCCTTCTACATAAACATATTCTTGAGGTTTCACTTCTTTAGGCTTAGACTTTCTTGCTTCTTGAAGCTTGATTCCTTTGACAATATCTTCAACTTCTCTGACAGATAATTGTTGTTCAATAGCTTTTTTCGCAACTTCTAAAGCTTTCTTTTCATCAATTGTAATTAAAGGTTTGATATGTCCCATTGTGAGTGTGCCTTCTAAAACATAGTCTTGTAATTTTTGAGGCATCTTTAAAAGTCTAACAGTATTCGCTACATGAGCTCTAGACTTACCAATACGTTTTGCTAATTCTTCTTGCGTTAATTTGAGCTTTTTCATCATATTCTGATAAGCTTGAGCTTCTTCAATTGCATTTAAATCTTCACGTTGAATATTTTCCAGCAATGCAATTTCCATCATTTGCTGATCTGTAAATTCTACGATAATAGCTGGAACTTCTGTTAAACCAACAATCGAAGCTGCACGATAACGTCTTTCTCCAGCAACAATTTCATAACCTTGAATCGCTTCTTTTAAGATAATTGGCTGAAAAATCCCATGTTCTTTGATAGATTGTGCTAATTCATTCAATTTTTCTTCATCAAAATGTTTTCTAGGTTGATAAGGATTAGGACGAATCTGATCAATGGGAATCTGAACTTGTGCAAATTGAGATGGTTTTTTCTCAATTGCATCAATCATTGTTTGAATATCTTCACCTTGAAATAATTCATTTAAACCTTTACCTAAACCACTTTTTTTCTTTTTACTTGCGGCCATTTCGTTTCACCACTTCCTTAGCCAATTTGGCATATGCTTTTGCGCCCTCAGAATGAGCATCATAATCAAAAATATTTAATCCTTCAGATGGTGCTTCAGACAATTTAATATTTCTAGGAATCACAACATCATATACTTTTTCTCTAAAGTATTTTCTAACTTCCTGTGAAACTTCCACTCCTAAATTGGTACGTGCATCCAACATTGTAAGTAAAACACCTTCTATAGTTAAGTTTTCATTAAAAACTTTTTGTGTTAATAAAATTGTATTCAACAACTGTGTAAGTCCTTCTAAGGCATAATATTCACACTGTACAGGAATCAATACAGAATCCGAAGCAGTTAAAGCATTTGTATTCAATAAACCAAGTGCCGGTGGACAATCAATAATCACATAATCATATTTATTTTTATATTCACCTAATGCCTTTTTCAGTCTTTGTTCTCTTCCAGATTTGACTTGTGAAAGTTCAATTTCAACACCAGCCAAATCAATATTTGCTGGAACAATGTCAAGGTTATCTACACCAGAAGGAATACTAATATCTTGAATAGGCATTTGCTGTGCGATAGCATCATAAATTGTGTATTCTAAAGATGCACGATCAACACCTAATCCCTGTGACGCATTTGCCTGAGGATCAATATCAATTAATAAAACTTTTTTACCCATATATGCAAGAGCTGCACTTAAATTAACACTTGTTGTTGTTTTACCAACACCACCCTTTTGATTTGTAACAGCTATAACCTTTGACATTTTCTTTCCTCCTTATCTTTTTATTCCTATTTTCTCTCCCATAAGCACACGTGTTTCATCATTATTTTGAGAGTTTTTGATAATATCTTCATCTATAACAACCATATCTTTTTTAAACAAAACAACTATTGTTGATCCACCAAATTCAAAATATCCTTTTTCTTCTCCGCGTTGAAATGATGTCTTGGAATGATTCACAATTTTTCCTACCATCATTGCGCCTACTTCCATATAAATAACATCTCCAAAGTGTTGTGTATGTAACAACGAATATGAACGTGAATTCTGTTTATAAATGGGGTAATAATCATTCGCAACAGGATTCACAGTATGAAAAATACCAGGTATATAAATATCCTGTTCTTTTGTTCCATCATCAATATAACAATAACGATGATAGTCGTCTACCGTCAACCTAAAAATCAGACATGTTCCACCATCGTATTCCTGAGCTAACGATTGATTCTTCAATAAATCAGATAAAGAATAGACAGTATCCTTTATTGTTAAATATGTATCTTGATGAATTGGATAATAGGTTAATTTAGAATCTGCAGGTGCAATCAAAAGATCATGTTCCATACAAATAGGTCTTGCTTCTTTTTTTATTTTTCTAGTAAAAAAATCATTATAACAGCTATATTCCTGTTTTTCATATTGACTCATGTCAATTTGATTTTGTTGAATAAACGGCTGTATCTTACGTTTTGAAAATCGACTATTCATATAACAGCCACCAATGTGGGTAATAAAAGGAAGGGTTAACACTTTTAGTGCACATCTTCCTAAAAAATGACTGTATAAAAATTTTAATAATTGATTTTGGCTTTGATTGACAATGAGTTCTTGTCCACTTCGATCAAATATTCTCATAACATCAACAATCCTGTACAAATCAAAATACCCATAACAAGCATAACTAAAATGCCTTTTAAACCAGGTTTTCTTACTTGAAAATTAATAATAAATGCCCATGCGACAACAAACATAACCAATGCATATATACTATACGTCAACTCAGCTGTCAAAACATGTCTTAATAAATAGATAGCTGGAAAGATTAATGCTGCACTTGTAACAGGTAAACCCTGATAGTATTTTCTTTTTTCTGTGGTTTCTTTTTGTCGCATTTCTTCAACCACATTAAAATATCCCAGTCTACTAATAGCACATAAAGCATATAACGCAAAAATAAAAAACCATAACCAAGTTACACCACACACAATAGAATCCATCATGGTATATCCAATAATAGCTGGAAAAATACCAAAGCTAAACATATCAGCTAATGAATCAATTTGTATCCCAAACTTTTTCTCTTCCTCTGTTCTGTCTTTTTTAGTACGTGCTACCATTCCATCAAAAGAATCAAAAGCACCACTTAATAATAAGCAAATAAGTGCTCCACTAAAATTCCCTTTAAATGCCAAATGCGTTCCAAACAAAGCACTTATCAAACTTAAATAAGTTAATATGACAGTATAATTATAAAAACCAATCATATCTTTCTCCCACACATTTTATTTTAACGGTTGTATTATAGCATACTTCTACATTTTTTTATAGGACTTTTCTATAATAGAAGAAATTTCATGAATTGTCTACAAAAAAAGAGTTCGATTTCTCGAACCCTGACTATTTATTCAATCGTAATTGTATTGTTGTTTTCGATGACTTTCATATCCTGTTTTGGTATTGATATTCTCAAGACTCCATCTTCAAATTTAGCCTTGATATCGCTTTGTGGTACACTTTCTCCCACATAGAAGCTTCGACTCATGCTTCCTGCATATCTTTCCTGTCGGATATATTGTCCTTCTTTATTCTTCTCATCTTTATTTAAGCTCTTTTTAGCTGAAATTGTCAAATAGCCATTGTCAAATGACAATTCCACATCTTCTTTCTTGAAGCCTGGAAGATCCACATCTAATTCATATGTTCCTTCTGTTTCTCGTACATCTGTCTTCATCACATTTCTTGAATGTTTTCCATACAATGGATTTTTCTTTCCAAAGAATTCCTTGTCAAAATCATCAAACCAGTCATCAAATAAACTTTCTCCAAAAATACTAGGCATTAACATATATATCACCTCTTATGAATAATTCTAAGCATTGTTAGAGAATGAACAATGTTTGATATGAGAAGTAAGGATTGCCTTTTTCATTCTCTTTCCTTATTTCTATTTATATTATAGTCCTCCATTTTAGCAGAGTCAAGTATAGAGTGCTAAAAACATTTTTTCACACATTATGTCAACATATAATCATATGAATTTATTAAAAATCTGTATTTACAAGAGTTTATCTAACTCCATTAATAATCTTGATTTCATTATCCTTAATTCTTCATTTGTAGGACAGTTAGAATCATCATACATTTTTTGCATTGGATACCACCAGACAGGTCCCTTACCATTATTACCATATTTTCCTAAATCACCATTGACTCTTGGAAATAAATGCCAGTGAAGATGTGTATCTCCATTTCCCAATAATTCATAGTTCATTTTTTCTGCATTAAAAGCTTTAGAAACTGCTTCAGCTACAATATACATT
The DNA here is from genome assembly GCF_012027715.1 of Massilimicrobiota sp. SW1139. Classification (NCBI taxonomy): domain Bacteria; kingdom Bacillati; phylum Bacillota; class Erysipelotrichia; order Erysipelotrichales; family Erysipelotrichaceae; genus Massiliimicrobium; species Massilimicrobiota sp. SW1139. The sequence goes on from NZ_SJOR01000003.1 coordinate 37,390, forward strand.
TCTTCTAAAAACTTCATTTTTTTGATTGTTTCTAAATGAAATAATTCTGTTTTATGATCTTTATATAAAAATAAAGTATATCCCTTAAAATGCTGATTATCTCCAATAACCACATAACCAGTTTCAAGTTCTTTTACAAAATATGGATTTGTACCATTCTTTATCATTTTTATTCTGTCACAAATTAAACACATTTTTCCCCCAATTGATTTTTCATCATTTCAATACTCTTTTTCACTGTTTCTGGAGCTGGACCACCTACAACATTTCTATTATTCACACATGTTTCTAATGACACAGCGTGGTATATATCTTCTTGAAACAGTTCATGAAATGATTGATAGATTTCTAATGGTAATGTTTCTAAAACATAGTTGCTTTCTATACAATAAGATACTAATTTTCCAGTAATATAATAAGCATCCCTAAATGCTAAACCTTTCTTTGTTAAATAATCTGCACAATCTGTTGCATTAATGAAGCCTTTTGCTGCAAAGGTTCTCATTTGTTCTACATTGACTTTCATTGTTTTTAACATATCGTTAAAAACAGGCAAACAAAGTTTTACAGTATCAATAGCATCAAATAAAGCTTCTTTATCTTCTTGCATGTCTTTATTATAGGCAAGAGGTAATCCTTTCATCATAGTCAGTAGAGTTGATACATCACTGATTACTCTTGCACTTTTTCCTCTTACAAGTTCTGCAATATCCGGATTTTTCTTTTGTGGCATAATGCTTGATCCTGTTGCATAAGCATCATCTAATTCAATATACTTATATTCCCATGAACTCCATAAAATCACTTCTTCACTCAATCTTGATAAATGCATCATAATGATTGCTAGAGCATGACATAATTCAATAGCATAATCTCGATCACTAACTCCATCTAATGAATTATAAGTGATATCATCCATGTTTAATTGTTGTGCAACAAAATATCTATCAATAGGATATGTTGTTGTTGCCAATGCACCTGAACCTAATGGTGAAACATTCATACGTTTATAACAATCTCCTAATCTTGTTATATCACGATAAAACATTTGTGCATATGCTATAAGATGATGAGCAAAGGTAATCGGTTGAGCACGTTGTAAATGGGTATAACCACACATATATGTATAGAGATGATTTGAAGATTGGTAACATAATGTGTGTATCAAATCTTTCAACATATTTTTAATATCTTGTATTTCATCTCTTGCATACAATCTTAAATCTAATGCAACTTGATCATTTCTAGATCTTGCAGTGTGGAGCTTTTTACCATTGTTAGGATATCTTTTTGTTAGTTCACTTTCTATAAACATATGAATATCTTCAGCAGTTTCATCAAATACCAATCGATGTGTATTGATATCATTTAAGATATCATTTAATCCTTGTTTGATTTCTTGATAACTGATTTCATCTATAATCCCTTGATGATATAACATATTCGCATGTGCAAGACTTCCCATAATATCATGTTTATATAATCTCGCATCAAATGATAGGGAAGAATTAAATGCATTGACATTTGCATTTAATTCTTTTTGAAATCTACCAGCCCATAAAACCATAATTTATTCCCCTTCAAGAAAATCTCTAACATTAAAGGAGATGGATGGAGGAAGAATGTTATTAATGTCAAATATAGGATTTTGGAATGATATGCATAAAAAGACAATGCCTAATACAAAATTTCTTGTTCAACAGGATAGAACAGTATTCTATGATCTTATAGAACTTTCTTCTTTACCTTCATTTACTTCAGACATTATGATGAACTTAGAAGGTGTACCAACGAATCGTAAAATTATTCCTATTACAGATCCAGATGCACATGCTGTATTTTATTGTTGGTATTTAAAAAACAATGAATATACACTCAAATCATTTTTATATAGACTTTAAAAATAGACATAGTCCTGTGACTATGTCTATTTTTAGTTCTGATCAAAAGATTGATTTTCAAATTATTCATATCATCTATATCTATAGATTTAATGCGTAATCAAGCCCTTAAAATTCTTCTTATGTTAATTTAACATTAGAAATTAATAGTTTTCTAGAATTCTTTGTTTTTACAACCTGATAATTGGTTGAATTGTGATTTTATCATCAGATCTTATTAATCAAATAGATTATTGTAAATTCACACTTTATATTCATCTTTTAAAGAACAAAATTGCAAGTACTTCAAAAATAACATATCCACTATAATAAAGAAATGACTTGTCGCATGATAAGTGCGTGGTAGAAAACCTGTTTCAAACCCAGTAGATTCAAATGAAATATATTCACTCGCATGCTGAGCAAGCAAATTGTGATGCCCTGATGCAATACCTATACATTGTACTTTCATTTTTGCAAGAACTTTCGCAATTAATGCAATCTTTTCATTATTCCCAGATAAAGAAATTAAAATAAAAAGATCTTCACTGGTCACATTAGCTAAAATGTTATCTATTTCTGTATCTCCCTCAATAACATAAAATATTTTTTTACAATATGTAAATTCTCTTTTTAATTCCTGTGCAACATGTCTTTGAACCTCTCCAGAACTACATATATAAATATGTCTTGCAGTATCTATCATTAATAGTATTCGATCTAAATCCAAATCGTATATATGATCTATAGTTCTTTTCAATTCCATAGGTATGTTAGAAAGAATTTGATGATTAAATGTTGATTTTTGTTGTGTACTCCATTTTAAATAGACTTTTAACTCGCTATATCCATCTAAACCAATTTTTCTAGTAAAACGTGTAATACTTGTATGAGAAACATTACATGAACGTGCTAATTCATGTATAGACATATTTTGACATTCTATTTTATGATGACATATATATTGCCATATATAAAGATCATTTTCGTTTAATTCATTATAATGTTCATTGACTAGTTCTGTTAATGTCATTATATTTTAATCCTTTCATAATAATCTAGATATTTCACTAATAAGAAATCAATTAATAAAAAATAACTTACTAATCCTTCATGTCTTGGTCCAAGGGGATTAGCTATTGTAGGTACTACAACATAAAATGGATAATCTACAATTTGTAATAAAGTATTATTTTTCTTTGAAGTAATTGCCATAGTTTGAACTCCTTTTGCTTTTAATTTTTTTGCAAAAGAAATTATTTTTTCATTTTCTCCAGAATGAGAAACCAAAATAACGAAATCGTCTTTATCAATAACCTCTTCAAAGGCATTTATTTCATCTGCTAAAGAACGAATACTATAAATCATCCTCCCTACTTCCAAAAATGATCTTTTCATTTCAGATACAACATGATTTTGTACACTCCCAGTTCCACAAGCATATATATTTTTTGCAGATATCATTGACTCAATAACATGGATCATATCTTTATTTTTAATATCTTCTAGATATTGACTATATGTTTTATAAAGTGTATCAACGCCATCTAGACAATATTTACTTATATTATTATCTATTTTTAATAAAACCTTTAATTCCGTAAATCCTTTTAAACCTAATCTTTTAGAAAAACGTAGAATTGTTGTTCTTGATACATGACAATAATCAGCAAGTTGATTTATTGATATATTTTCACATTCTTTCCGATGGGTAGATATATATTTCCAAATATATAAATCATTTTCATTGAGTTGACTATAGTTCTTATTAATTAGTTCTTCTAATTGCATTCTATCCCCCCCTATCTCCTTCATATATCATAACATACTCTTGAAATGAATTGTAGATGCAAAAAGAGGTAGGAATAAATCCGTACCTCTATTTATACTCTATAATAGGAGATTCTTTAATTTTTACTGCCATGTCTGTATAAAACTTTGTATATTGATAATGCCCTGGATCTGTTAACACAAGCATTGTAATATCATTTATATCTTTATTATTTAAAGACTCTTTATCATAACTGATAAGAAGAGTTCCTTTTTCTACATGATCACCAACTTTAACATGTGTTTCAAATCCTTCACCATTAAGATTGACTGTATCTAAACCAACATGTATCAATATTTCTATATCATCTTCACTTACAAGACCAACAGCATGTTGGCTATTTTCCATAATCATTTTTACATTGCCTGATATTGGAGCATATATTTTCCCTTCTTGAGGAATAATTGCTATTCCATCTCCCATCATTTTTGTTGCAAAAACTTCATCTGGTACATTTTTAATATCTACTGTTTTCCCGTTTGCAAAAGCATAGATTGCTTTTGTTTTCTTTCTACTAAAGAATCCCATATTATTTTAATTCTGGCCAATAACCTTTATTTGCTTCAATAAGATCATCTAAGATAAGTTTAGCTACTTTTGCACTTGGTACAGTTTTTGATAAAGTAATTGCTTGCCATAATTTTTGATAGCTTCCTTCGATCCATGCTTCTACTGTTAATTTTTCTACAGAAACTTGTTGTTCCATTAAACCTTTTTGGAATTGTGGAATTGCACCTTGTACAATTCTTTCATATCCATTTGATCCTACTATACATGGAATTTCTACCATAGCTGTTCTATCAAAGTTTTCAATAGCACCTTCATTTGGCACAATTAATAACATTTTTTCTTTTGTGTTTTTAGCAATTGCACAAGCAAGATCCACAATATATTCAGCATGTGCATCAGCTTCAAATCCACAATCTTTAGCAGTTCCTTTTTCAATAATATCTCTACATGCACCAAATACAATTTTTTCTCTATGATCCATAACTTCATTAGCTCTTGTATATTCTGGATTAGAGTGTTCTACTACATAATCTGGGAATAAATAATATTTTAAATAAGTATTAGGAATTGTATCTGGATCTAAAGCATATACATCTTTTGCTTTTGCAAATGTTTCTATCCAACTTTGTTCAACATGTTGATTTGTTTTAGATAATGCATCTGCAAATCCATTAGCTTTCATATGTTCTTTAATAGCTGGCATTAAATCATTTCCATCTTTATCTTCAATTTTATGCCACCATCCAAAGTGGTTTAATCCATAATATCCTACTGACATTTCTTTACGTGAACTTAATCCAACCATGCTAGCCATTTTTTCTTCTAAGTCAATTGGCATGTCACAGATATTTAAAATTTTAGAATTTGGTCTTAATCTTCTTGTTGCTTCTGCAACAATTGCAGCTGGATTTGAATAGTTTAGCATCCATGCATTTGGTGAATATTTTTCCATATAATCTAAGATTTCAATAACTCCACCAATACTTCTCATTCCATATGCAATACCTCCAGGACCACATGTTTCTTGTCCTACAACTCCATATTTCAATGGGATTTTTTCATCTTTTTCACGCATTGCATATAATCCAACTCTAATATGACACATAACAAAATCTACATCTGTAAATGCTGTTTCAGGATCTGTTGTATAATTAAATTCGATTTCTGGTGCATTTTCTCTTAAATAGATTTCACATGCTTTTGCAATTGTTTCTTGACGTTCAGCAAAATTATCATAGAATGTGATTTTTCTAATTGGGAAACGATCTTGATGATCTAATAATAATAATGCGATACCTGGTGTAAATGTGCTTCCTCCACCAGCAACTGTTACTGAATACTTCTTTTCCATTTTTTCTTTTCTCCTCTACATTAATTTTATTGTTGAAAATAAGCTGATACCACTTATTAACAAGACAAACAAACTTCCTCCACCATTAAACAATGTTTGTTTGATTGTTATTTTTCTTAAACTATTTAAAAGTTGAATATCATAATAGCGAATAGCTCGAATAAACACATACAATAACATAAAGAAATAAAACACATTGAATGTTAGAATTTGTGCTACTAATAATATAGCCATATTAAGACAACTAAATTGATAATCTTTCTGTTCTAAATGTTTTTGAATAAGTTTAACTATATAAGCAATATAAGGATTTATCATTGCGATTAAAAATATAATTGTTACTTGTGGATTTTGAACAAGTATTTCTTGAAAACTTGAACCTAACATTGATGATTGTAATAAAATATAGAAATAACAAATTAAAGGAGTTGCTAATAAAAACACTTTTGCAATCATAAAATATTTGTTTAGTTTTTGATATTCCTTATTGTTTTTGCTTTTTCGAGCCATGATCTTCACCTTTCTTTTACAATAATTTTTCAAAATCTTCTCTTACACTTGCAACTTTTAAACCAACAATAACTTGAATATTGTTTTTTGTTGCTTTAATACCATGTGTACCGATAGATTTAAAATATGAATCACTTTTTACTAATGTTTCATCTTTAACATTAACACGCAAACGTGTTGCACAATTTGTAACATCAATAATATTGTCTTTTCCACCTAAAGCTTCTAAGATTTTTTCTTCTAAACTTCCTTGTTTAGATTCTGCTTGTTTTTCTTTAAAGTCTGCTTTTGTATGGAATTTAATATCTTCTTCATCATCTTCTCTACCAGGAGTTTTGAAGTCAAACTTCAAGATTAAGAATCTAAAGACAACAAAGTATATTCCTACAAAGACAAGTCCTACTAATAATAAAGTTAAATATGTTTGCCAATGAGATGACATTAACGGAATAAAGTTAAGAGCTGACATCTCAATCAAACCACCTGATAATACACCAACTACACCTAGTGCATTAGCAACTGTAGAAAGTGTTGCAGCTAATACAGCATGAACGACAAATAGAGCAGGGGCAATAAATAAGAATGTAAATTCTATTGGTTCTGTAACACCACAGAAAATTGCAGTTAAAGTAATAGGAATCAACAAACCAGCAATTTGTTTTTTCTTTGACTTTTTCGCAGTTGAATAGAATGCAAGAGCTATACCAGTACATCCAAATATCTTAGATAAACCAGTTAAAGTTGGCCATGCATAAGGAGCTAGTGTTTTTAATGACTCACTACTTGCTGCTAAAGCAGGAAGTTGATTTGCCCATGTAGAATAAATACCACCATTAACAATAGCTGAATCATAGAAGAATGGGAAATATAATAGATGGTGTAATCCAAATGGAATTAAAATACGTTCCATAAATATAAATACCCATACACCAATAGATCCTGCATAAGAAATAAATACTTGGAAACTTCTCATTCCTGATTGAACCATAGGCCATAACCATGCTGCTAAAAATGCAACAGGAATTAATACAAAGAATCCAACAATAACAACAAATGATGAACCACTAAATGTTCCTAGCCATTCAGGTAATTCAGTATCAAAGAAACGGTTATGCAATGCAATCACTATACCAGAAATAGCTAAAGCACCTATCATCCCCATATCCAATGTCTTAATACTTGCTATCATTGCTAAACCACTTGTTCCGCCAGCTTCTAAGCTAAAGTCCACACCAAATGTAGATCCCCATTGACTTAATATTGTGCTTAGAAAATATTGGAAAGTGAGATAAAGTACTAAGGCTTCCATACAACATCTTGCTTGTTGTTTTTTTGCTAATCCAATAGGTAAACTTACAACAAACAATAATGGTAATTGGTTAAATACTGTCCATCCACCTTGTAAGATGACATTCCAGCATTGATACCATAAACCCTCAGGAGCTGCTAGACTCCCCATAATCGCTTCCGTAGTAAACAATGTTCCAATACCAATAACTATCCCAGCAAACGCGAATAGTAATACTGGCGTAAACATCGCTCCTCCGAATCTTTGAATTTTTTGCATCATATCTTTTTTTCCTCCCTCGATATATCTTGCATATACATAGTAACCTCTTTCATAAAGCTTTACAATAGTTCCAGCTCACTTAGGGATAGAGTACATTTTTTATGATTTGTCACTTTAAGTGTGAATTTTCACGCATAAAATAAAGGTTATAAAAAACTCAAATATGTAAATGTTTAGATAATAAAAAAGAGGTTATGACAAATAAAGATTTGAATTATTCATCTTTAAGTGCCATGCCTCTTTTCTTTATTTTACCTAAATATCTATAATATCTATATGTCCTACAAGAGTAGAGACAATAACTGCCTTGATTGTATGCATTCTGTTCTCTGCTTCATCAAAAACAACTGACTGTGATGATCTAAAGACTTCATCTTCAACTTCTCTAATATCAATACCTTCTTTTTGCTTCATAGAAGCAACTTCTGTTTCAAAGTCATGAAAAGATGGTAAACAATGCATAAAGAGTGTGGATGATTTCCCTGTTTTTTTCATCATATCTATAGTCACCTTATATGGTGATAACATTTCAACTCTAGGTTTATACAAGCTCTCATCTTCACCCATACTCACCCATATATCAGTATAAATAACATCAGCATCTTTAACAGCTTCTTCAATATTATCTAAGACTTCAATTTTACCATTTGATAATTTTGCTTGTTCTTGACAATAATGAAGAACTTCATCATCAATATGTAAATCTTTAGGTCCTAATGCAACAAAATGCATTCCCATTTTCGCTGCACCATACATTAACCCATAACATACATTATTTCTAATATCACCGGTAAATACAAATTTACTCATTTCTTCTATCACCTACTAATAGTATTTTAATTTATATCACTCATTTTTTGATTTCACTTTTGCCGGATTGCCTACTGCTATAGAATTGTTTGGAATATCTTTTGTTACAACACTTCCAGCACCAATAACCGAATTATCCCCAATAGTCACTCCCGGTAAAATAGTACAATTTCCTCCAATCCATACATTTTTACCAATAGTTACAGGTTTGCCAAATTCAATATCTGAAATTCTTTCATCTGGAACTAATGAATGACAAGCTGTATAAATATGGGTATTTGGTCCTATTAAAGTATGCTCTCCTATTTTTACAGGGCAAACATCTAATATTACACAACCATAATTAAGCATAACATTTTTTTCAATGAAAATATTATATCCATAATCACAAAAAAATGGAGCTTTAATCCAAAATTTTCCGTTAGTATTTATTAATTTTCTCATTAATCGTGATTTCATATTGATCTCATTAAAACTTCTTTTATTATACTTAGTACATATTCTATTTGCTCGTGCTCGTTCAAGAACAAGTCTGGGATTAGCAGGATTATATTTTTCTCCAGAAATCATTTTTTCTTTTTCTGTTTTCAATCTTATCATTCCTTTTTATAATTTTAAACTACCACTTATTTTTTGATTAAAGAACCTATTCCTAAACCAACACATAAACCTATACTTATCCCAAAACATATACATATAGGAATGTTATCAGTAAACAGTCCTATAATGACTCCTAGTGATGTTCCAATACACATTCCTATTGACATTCCTTCTCACATATATGTTTTTATTTCATCTTTATTTTTCAATAAATATATTTAACTTTCTGTTGCTTTTTCCAACTTTTCTTTCATTGGTGTTAAAAACGGACGTATCGGTTCTAAAACTTTCATGTTTCTTAATAAAACCATAGCCATATTTCGATCTCTTTCCATAAAGTCATCAACAGCATACCATAATTGTTTTTGACAATCTTCTTGTCTATAATCTGAAAGTGAAATCAATGCATAACAATAAAAATAGGCAACAATATCAAAATCTAAACAGTGTCTTTTCTGGTTATATTGAGGAATATTTGTTTCTAAAAATTGCAAAACTGTATCGACTGTATGTGGTTTTTTAGAAAAAGGAATCATTCTTTCATATTCTTTTTTTGTTATGGGAGCATGTGTTAGAGTTGCTAATTTACGACATAATTGCCATATTTCCTCAAAAGATGCACCAACTTCTTTGGTAGCTTCCATTAAAGGCAAGGTACTTTTAGCTACCCAAATATTCTCTCCTTGAAATTTTGGACCAGTTATAACAAATGTTTTATGATTCTTAATACAATCTTGAAGATAAGCCTCTTGCTTTTCTCGATAATCTCTTAATTCATCAATTGAAGGTATTTTCTTTCTAGCCATATTTTTTCTCCTATATCCCATATTACATCAACAGAAGATAAGCTATTCAACAAAATCACCACTTACAAAATCTCCTATAATCATTGTATTTAAAAAGAGAACATTTCTGTTCCCTACATATCAATTTGAATATGACTTCCTACTCTTTCTTTTACTTTTTCTTGCATGCGTTCTTTTGAAATTGTTATCCCATTGTATCCTTGTAAAGCATGTTTTTTAGCAAGTTCATCTGTATAATCTTTTAATCTATATACTGTAAATTTCTCTCTTGTATCAATGATATTCTTTTGATTCGTTGTTTCATAATGATTCATAAGTGGTACTAAAGTGACATTTTGAATAGACCACTCACTTCCATCTTTTTTAAAATCACATGTCAGCATTCCACCTAATTGAGAATCTTCTTCTAACATTCCACTAATAAAATTACCCAAACTATATGCTACAAGTGTTTTATGACCATCTTGACCTTCAATCCATTCTACAGGCTGTAAAGTGTGCGTATGTGTTCCTAAAACGATATCAACACCTAAATCAGCTAAAAACTTCGCATTTTTCTTTTGAAATGGTTGTGGCTCCATATCATTTTCAATACCCCAATGACAAGATACAATCACAATATCACTGATTTCCTTTGCATTTTCTACATCGTTTTTCATTTTTTCTTCATCAAAATCATTAATACAATAAGATGGATAATCTTCTGTATAATTTAACATCTGATTATATGCCAAAAAAGCTATACGTAAACCATCTTTTTCAACAACCTGGATCTGATCACGTTCTTCTTGAGACTGATATAACCCAATATAATGCATATCCTGATAATTTTTAAAAACCTGGATAGAATGCTGGATTCCTTCATATCCTTGATCTAAAGCATGGTTAGTAGAACCATTGACAATATCAAACCCAACATCATGTAAATTCTTTGCCATAGCATCAGGAGTATTAAAATAAGGATAGCCAGATGCTTTGCCCCCACCTAATATTGTTTCCTGATTGACAAAAGCCAAATCAGCCTGTTCAATATATGGCTTTATGTTTGTATAGTAGGATGAAAAATCATAACCATCATCCGTTTTTGCTTCATCCAATAATCTTTGATGCATTAAATTATCCCCAACGGCGACAAACGAAACTGTATCATCTTTTTTTGGTTCCTGAACTTTTTCTTTTTTTGGTGTATTTTGACAACCAGAAATCAATAAAACAGATATCAATAATTGGATAATCTTTTTCATTTATTTGGTTGTACTCCCAAATCCACCATTACGAATCTCATTTGCATCATCATCTTCAACAAGACCATATTGCATAAAGATTCCTTGAGCAATTCCTTGTCCAGGTAAGACTTCAACAGTTTTATTTTCATTTGTATCATTTGTCATCTTAATAAAGATATGCCCCTCATTATCTGAATAAAAATAATCACTATCAATAACTCCCACTGTATTGTTTAATTGTAGACGATACTTAAATCCTAGTCCACTTCTAGGATAAATCATTAAAACCCATCTTTCATTCATTTCACAACGAATACCAGTTGGAATCTTGATTGTTTCCTGTGGCTTTAAGCATATATGAATAGGTGTATAAAAATCATATCCCGCTGAGCCTTTAGTCGCACGTTTAGGTAATTGAATAGAATCATAAACAGATTGAATCTGTTGTTTGGAAGCATGTGCATCATAATCTAAATAAGCTTCCTCAAATTGTTGATAAGATACTTTATAAAATTTTGCTGTTGTCATATTTTTCTCCTTAACCTTCATAATATTCTTCTAACGTTTTGTTTTCCTGATGTAATTGTGTAGCTAAATCTACACCTACATAACGAATATGCCATGGTTCATACCCATAACCTGTAATACGCACTTTATCTTGAGGATAACGCAAAATAAAGCCATATTTATAAGCATCACTTTCAATGAATTTTCCCAGTGGACTATCAGCCACTTTTTCACTTAAACGATCTCCATCCATAGTATAGGATATATCTACACATAAGCCTAGTTCATGTTCACTACGACGAGGATAGGCATTATATTGAATCGCATGTTCCTCGCCAAAAACTTTCACTGAGTTATCCCAGTAAAGCTGTTGTGTTTCTGGTTCACGATAGCCTGAGATAGTATAAATTTCAATGCCTTTTTCTTTGGCTGCCTGATAAAATTGCGTGTATGCCTGATTCGCTTCATGACGCAACTTTTGGCTACAATCAATCACTTTTTCTAAATCATCAGGCTTCCATCCCTCAGGTATTTCATGTAACTTATTGACAAGAACAGTCACATCATCAGGATTTTCAACAATATCCGCCTGTGCTGTGATAGGATTAATCAAATCTCCCACATATTCCACAACATCTACAATCAAATCCTTTTGAGCTTTATTTCCAGCCTGATCTTCGACAGAATAATGGACAGTTTTCTTCCCTACTGAAGATGTATCTATATCACTGTAGCTCACCTGATCCATTAAATCACCATCTTGTGAATCGCTGGCCTTTTCAATATAAAGACTATAATCAAATGTATCATTTAATGCTATTTGAACTCTTGATTTTGTTAATGTTAAAACAGGAGCTTCCTTGTCTTGTGATTGACATCCTGTTAACATAAACATAAAAGAGAGTATCCCTATGACAATTTTTTTCATGACTACCTCCATAACATAACGACTTATTAAAACTATACCCTTACTTAGCTACCATTATAAACCAATTCTACGAAAAATTCCTTAATATTTACTTAATTTATTTCATTTGACAACATTCACACGAATTCATATAATATCGTCATAAAAAAGGAGGATATTTCTATGCAATATGCTATTATTTTTTCAAGTCCAACAGGAAATACACAAATGTTGGCTGAAACTATTAAAAATCATATAAAAGGAGAATGTTGTTATTATGGAAAGGCTGACTTGGCACCATTGATGGCTGATTATATTTTTGTTGGTTTCTGGACAGATAAAGGAACATGTGATGAATCAATTCAGGATTATTTAAAACAACTCCATCATCAAAAAATCTTTTTATTTGGAACTGCTGGTTTTGGTGGTAGTCAAGAATATTTTGATGGTATTTTAAAACGTGTCCAAACTCATATTCCTGATGATAATCAAATTGTGGGACAATTTATGTGTCAAGGAAAAATGCCTATGAGTGTCAGACAACGTTATGAACAAATGGCACAAAAACAGCCGGAAAAATTTATTCCTATGATTGAAAATTTTGATCAGGCATTATCACATCCTAGCCTAGAGGATTTACAATCATTTATCCAACAACTTTCAGTCATTCAATAATCGAGATCATCATAGGATTCATACTTATGATGATCTTTTTATCTCTTTAATCATATGAATATTACAATTTTTTTAAGTATTTTTTACATTCTTTTAATATTTTTGTGGTAATATATACACGTTAGGAGGGGAATATATGCCAGCCATATATACACATTATTGTTTTGGGGAAGAAATGAAAAAAGTTTATTCACCCCATCTTCAAAAAATCATTCAAGACAATATTGAACTTTATGAAATAGGTTTACATGGTCCTGATATTTTTTTCTATTATCAGATTTATCATCATAATGATTTAAATCGTTGGGGAAGTGCCATGCATAAACAAAAAGCTTATGACTTATTTGAAAATTCTCGTCATGTTATTTTAGAAAAAAGTCATAAAGAAGCCAAAATAGCCTATATGTTAGGTTTTATTGCTCATTTTGCATTGGACTATGAATGTCATAGTTATATTGAAAAGAAAATGCAAGCTTCACACGTTTCACATTCCTTAATTGAATGTGAAATGGATAAATATTTATTGATCAAGAATCATCAAAAACCGTTATATACAGATTTAACTCAGCATTTACATCCCACTATGGAAAATGCCAAAGTGATTCAAACTTTTTTTAATCAATTTAGTGTTCAACAGATTTTATCAACATTAAAATCCATGAAAACATATAATCGTTTTCTAGCAAGTCATAATCCATTCATCAGAACATTAGTGAAAGTCTTTTTATTGATTTCAGGTAAATATAAAGGTTATCGTGGATTGTTGATGGATCAAAAAGACCACGAAGCATGTAAAGATAGTAATCTACGTTTAGAAAAATTAATGAAAAAAGCCATTCCACACTGTCTTGAACTCAGTGAAAATTATTATACATACTTAACAAAAAACGAACCACTCAGTCATGATTTTTTAGCACATTACAGTGCTCAAGAAGGTTGGGAAAATATTCCAGTATTATCGTATGAAAAGGAGAAAGAATATGACATCTAAAACAACATCTTTAGAAAAGAAGTGGATTATGTATGATATTGGAAACTCTGCTTTTACATTACTTGTATCTACAATCATGCCTATTTATTTTAATTTCTTAGCTGACAGTGCACATATCTCTGAAACAAACTATTTAGCTTTTTGGGGGTATGCAACATCTATAGCTACAATCATTACAGCTATTCTTGGTCCTATATTAGGAACTGCTTCTGATTTTAAAGGATGGAAAAAGAAGCTGTTCATGGTTGCTTTACTCATTGGCGCATTGGGTTGTATTTTACTTGGATTTACTTCATCGTGGTTATGGTTTTTATGTTTATTTGTGATTGCAAAATCTGCTTATTCATTAAGTCTTGTTTTTTATGATTCTATGCTTATAGATATTACAACTCCAGAACGTATGGATAATGTTTCTGCTAAAGGATATGCCTGGGGATACATTGGGAGCTGTATACCTTTTATAGCCAGCTTAGCCCTTGTATTATTCTATGAAAAACTTTCATTAACAATGGAAACAGCCATGAGCATTTGTTTTCTTTTGATTGCCTTATGGTGGTTATTATTGTCAGTTCCTTTAATTCTAGGATATCATCAAACATATTATTTAGAAAAAGAAAACCATTATGTTAAAGCGAGTTTTCTACGTTTAAAAAATATCTTTGTAGATTTAAAAAAGAATCCTAAAGTCTTATTCTTTTTGATTGCTTTCTTTTTCTACATAGATGGTGTTTATACCATCATTGATATGGCAACAGCTTATGGAACAGCTTTAGGTTTAGATACAACAGGTTTATTACTTGCTTTATTATTGACTCAAATTGTTGCTTTCCCAGCTGCTTTAATCTTTGGAAAATTAAGTTCTTCTATTGAAAATACAAAACTCATCAAAATATGTATCTTTGCTTATTTCCTTATTGCATTATATGGAATCACTCTTCAACAACAATATCAATTCTGGATTTTAGCTGTTGGTGTTGGAATCTTTCAAGGAGCCATTCAATCGTTATCACGTTCTTACTATGCTAAAATCATTCCAGCCAATCGTTCTGGTGAATATTTTGGTTTGTATGATATTTGTGGTAAAGGGGCATCATTCATGGGAACAACTCTTGTTTCCCTTATTTCTCAAGTTACAGGTATGATGAATATAGGTGTAGGTTCATTAGCTATCATGTTCTTCATTGGTTTTGTATTCTTCAAAAAAACAGAAAAACTGCATCAATAATTTTAGACTCTTTATATGGAGTCTTTTTTATTACAGATAAAAATGGATGTCACCAAAATATGACACCCATTTTTCTTTTATTAAATTTTTGTAATATCAATAAGTGATGTATTTCCTTGATGTCTTTTTTCAAGACAATTGATTAATGCTTGGGCTGTATCCAATGATGTATAAATTGGAATACCTGCTTCTACCGCAAAGCGACGAATCATAAATCCATCTTTTAAATTATTGTTTCTTGTTGGTATATCAATGATTAAATCAACTGTATCAGTTAACATTAAATCAAAGATTGTATTTTTCTTATCAGCAATGTAATTGACAAGATGAGCAGGAATTCCATGTTCAATAAGATACGTAAATGTTCCAATTGTTGCATAAATATCATAACCAAACTTATGATATTGTTTTGCAATTGGTAAGAATTCTTCTTTGGCACTATCTTTAATCGTACAGATAATATTCTTTTTCTTTGGTAAATCAATACCTGTCGCAATAAATGCTTTATAAATGGCTTCATCAAAGTCTTTAGACACACCTAAAACTTCTCCTGTAGATTTCATTTCAGGGCCTAAGCTGATTTCTGCACCAGTAATCTTTTCAAATGAGAAGACTGGCATCTTAATAGCCACTGTTTCTTTTTCTTTAGCCAATCCATATTCATATCCTTGTTCCTTGATTGTTTTTCCCATAATGACATGTGTTGCGACATCTACCACAGGGATATCAGTAACCTTAGAAATATAAGGAATAGTACGTGAAGAACGTGGATTGACTTCAATGACATATACCTGATCTTCATAAACAATAAATTGAATGTTAATCAATCCAATGACATGTAACGCTTTTGCTAGTCTTTGTGTATAATCCACAATCACATCTTTAATTTCCTGTTTAATCTTTTGTGGTGGATATACTGAGATACTATCTCCACTATGCACTCCTGCACGTTCGACGTGTTCCATGATACCTGGAATCAATACACCATGTTCATCACAGATAGCATCGACTTCAACTTCTTTACCAGATAAATATTTATCAATCAAGATAGGATGTTCCTGATATTGACGATTGATGATTTCCATAAATTTCTTGATGTCACCATCATTTAACGCTATTTCCATACCTGCTCCACCTAAGACATAAGATGGTCTGACAAGCACTGGATATCCTAAACGATTAGCAACCTCTAAAGCTTCTTCTGTTGTGAAAACTGTTGAACCTCTTGGACGATCTATATCACAACGCTGTAAGATTTCATCAAATCTTTCACGGTCTTCTGCTGCATCAACGTTATCAGCTGATGTTCCTAAAATAGGAACTCCCATTTCCATTAAAGCTTTTGTAAGCTTGATGGCTGTTTGTCCACCAAATTGTACAATGGCACCATCTGGTTTTTCTAAACGCACAATACTTTCTACATCTTCTGGTGTCAATGGTTCAAAATATAAACGATCAGCAATATCAAAGTCTGTCGATACTGTTTCTGGGTTATTGTTGACGATGATTGTATCATATCCTGCTTCTTTTAAAGCCCAGACACAATGAACAGAACAATAATCAAACTCTATCCCTTGTCCAATACGGATTGGTCCTGAACCTAAAACCATAATTTTCTTTTTATCATCACGAGGATCAACTTCATTATGTTCTCCATATACAGAATAATAATAAGGTGTTGTTGCATCAAATTCAGCAGCACATGTATCTACTGTTTTATAAACAGCTTCGATATGATGATCTAATCTCATTTGATGAATATCTTGAGTTGTATGATTTGTGTACTTAGCAATAATGTGATCTGGGAATTCTAATCTTTTAGTAAGTTTTAATAATTCAACAGTTAATGGCTGTGTTTTTAATTGATTTTCTACTTCAACAAGATGTTTGATTTTATCAATAAACCAGCAATCAATACGTGTTATATCATGAATTTCTGCTTCACTCATTCCTTGTCTTAAAGCCTGTGCTACTACAAAGATACGATGATCATCAACATCTTTTAATTTGACTTTTAATTCATCTAATGAAAGTCCATCGACTTCAGGAATATGTAAATCATAAATGTTCTGTTCTAAAGAACGTAAAGCTTTCATAAAAGCTCCTTCAAAGTTATGAGCAATACTCATGACTTCTCCAGTGGCTTTCATCTGCGTTCCTAGTTTTCTAGATGCCCCAACAAATTTATCGAATGGCCATTTTGGAATCTTACAAACAATATAATCTAACGTCGGTTCATAAGAAGCATATGTTTTTCCAGTAACTGCATTTTTAATTTCATCCAATGTATAACCTAAAGCAATTTTCGCTGCCAGTTTGGCGATTGGATAACCTGTTGCTTTTGAAGCTAAAGCTGAAGAACGCGAAACACGTGGATTAACTTCAATAACGCAATATTCAAAACTATCTGGATTTAAAGCATACTGCACATTACATCCACCTTGAATATTAAGCGCTGTAATAATATTTAAAGCTGAACTTCTTAACATCTGATATTCTTTATCAGATAAAGTTTGACTTGGTGCCACAACAATACTATCTCCCGTATGTACACCAACTGGATCAAGGTTTTCCATATTACATACTGTAATACAGTTACCATGTCCATCACGCATCACTTCATATTCAATTTCTTTCCATCCAGCAATACTTTTTTCAATGAGGCACTGACTCACACGTGATAAACGCAATCCATTAGAGCAAATATGATGTAATTCTTCTTCATTATGAGCAATTCCGCCACCAGTTCCACCCAATGTATATGCTGGTCTAACAACAACTGGATAACCAATTTTATTCGCAAACTCAATGGCTTCATCTACATGATTCACGACAATTGAAGCAGCACATGGTTCGCCAATCTTTTCCATTAATGTTTTAAACTCTAATCTATCTTCAGCCAGTTTGATTGTATCTGTTGAAGTTCCAATCGTACGGACATGATGTTTTTCTAAGAATCCTTCATCAGCCAAAGCCATCGCTATGTTTAAAGCATTCTGTCCACCAAGTGTAGGTAAAATACTATCTGGCTTTTCCACTTCAATTAAATGTTTGACAACAGGAACAGTCAATGGCTCAATATAAACCTTATCCGCAATATCTTTATCCGTCATAATTGTAGCTGGATTGGAATTAATTAAAACAACTTCTATTCCTTCTTCTTTTAAAGCACGACAAGCTTGTGTTCCTGCATAATCAAATTCAGCAGCTTGTCCAATAATAATTGGTCCAGACCCAATAACCAAGACTTTTTGAATATCATGATTTCTAGGCATTTTGATTTCCTCCCATCATTTTGATAAATTCGTCAAATAAATATGATGTATCTAATGGTCCAGCACATGCTTCTGGATGAAACTGCACTGTTTTAATAGGTTTTTGTAAATATTCAATACCTTCCAATGTTCCATCATTGACATTTTGGAACCACATTTTTGCAACCTGTGGATCTAAAGATTCATCTTTCACTACATAATTATGATTTTGTGTAGAAATATACACACGATTTGTGTTTAAGTCTTTAACTGGATGATTGGCGCCATGATGACCATAAGTCATCTTTTCTGTTTCAAATCCGTGCGCCAAAGCCATCAACTGATGCCCTAAACAGATTGCAAAAATAGGAATGCCACTTTGACTTAATATCTTCACATTTTCAATGATTTCATGACATTCTGCTGGATCCCCAGGGCCATTTGAAAGCATAATCCCATCAAAATTTCCATCAAGAATAATTTGAGCAGTTGTATTGGCTGGAAAAACAGTTACTTCACAATTTCTATTTACCAACTCTCTTGCAATATTTTTCTTCGCACCAAAATCATATAAAGCCACTTTATATTGTCCTTGTCCTAAAACATAAGGCTTTGAACATGTTGTTTTCTCCACAACCCCTGTCACTTTATAATCATGAATACGTTTTAACACTTCACTGATATCATCATAATGATGTGTTGTAATCAAACCATTCATACAACCCTTATTTCTGATTAATTTTGTAATATATCGTGTATCAACACCTTGAATTCCCACAATATCATGTTTCTTCAAATAATCTTCTAAATCCATATTTTTTCTAAAATGACTACCTAATCTTGCCAGTTCATTGACAACAAAACCTTCTACATAAGGTTGATTTGACTCCTGATCATCTAAACAAACTCCATAGTTTCCTATCAATGGATATGTCATGACTACACTTTGTCCAGCATAAGAAGGATCTGTTAAAACTTCTAAATATCCCGTCATAGATGTATTAAAAACAAATTCACTTATAACTTCTTTATGTCCTCCAAAGTGCTCACCTTCAAAGACATGACCATCTTCTAATATCAAATATGCTTTCATCGTTACCTCCTTGTATCATAAAAAAACATATCAATCATGATATGTTTTTAAGAAATATAAAAAAATGAGAAAAGAGAAGTCTTACATTGAATTGTTTTCATCGTTAGTGTCGTCATCATATTTCTCATTCCTTTCCTTAGTTCTTGTATAGTATAGTCAAATTTTAATAAATTATCAAGATATTTTTTATAATTTTTTATTATCATAATTTTAATTTATTAATCACAACTCATTAATTGCTTTTTCATCCTTTTCTCGCGTACGAATCTTGATAGCATCTTTCAATCTATATGTAAAGATTTTTCCATCTCCAACTTCTCCAGTATAAGCCGCCTGGCAAATGGCTTCAATTGTTTTTTCAGCCCATTCTTCACTGCTGACAACAATTTCAAATTTAATCTTTGGCAACATATTGACTTCAACTTCCTGTCCACGAACATACTCTGTATAGCCATGCTGTGTGCCACATCCCATTACCTGAGAAACTGTCATACCATTCACATGAATACGAGCAAGTGCTTCTTTCACTTCTTCATATTTTTCTTCTCTCACAATCGCTTCAATTTTGATCATATTCACTGTCCTCCTAATCCAATCCATTAAAAGATGGATATGCATTTTCCTGATGTTCAGAAATATCCAATCCTTTTTGTTCTTCCTGTTTAGAAACACGAAGTGTTGTGAAACATCTGACAATGGCTATACAAATGAAAGTTCCAACCACCGCTATAGCAATCGTAACAACGATACTGATGATTTGTGCTATGAATAATTGTGTATCTCCAAAGAACAAACCATTCCATCTGGCAACATCGTTAATAGACGTTTGTGTAAACAATCCAGTCGCAATACCACCCCAGATACCGCCAATACCATGACATCCAAAAGCATCCAAAGCATCATCATAGCCCAATTTCTGTTTCACTTTAGAAATCATCAGATAACAAATAGGACTTCCAACAAGCCCAATAATGATTGATGCCCAAATAGGAACATATCCTGCTCCCGGGGTAATGGCAACAAGACCCACAACCATACCTGTTACACTTCCTACCAGTGTTGGTTTTCCACTCATCCATACATCCATACCCATCCATGACAGCATTCCAGCTGCTGCTGATAAACCTGTTGTTATAAAGGCATGTACAGCTAATTCATTAGCCTGTAAGGCACTGCCTGCATTAAAACCAAACCATCCAAACAACAGTAAACTGGCTCCCAAGACAACAAATGGAATGTTATGAACATGATATTGTACGCGTAAATAGTCTTTGCGTTTTCCTAGTACAATACATAAAACTAATGCACTGACACCAGAACTGATATGGACAACATTCCCACCAGCAAAGTCTATTGAGCCAATCTTTGCTAAAAAACCTCCAAGGCCCCAAACCATATGAGCCATTGGATAATAAACAATGACTGACCAAAGAATAATAAACAAAAACAAAGCTTTAAATTTCATACGTCCAGCAACTGCCCCCGTTATTAAAGCAGGTGTAATGATGGCAAACATCATTTGAAAAATGGCAAATTCTAAATGAGGAATTGTAGAAACATAATCTGTTGTACTTCTTTCAATGCCCTGTAAACCTAACCAGCTAAAATCTCCAATAATTCCAAAATGATCATTTCCAAAAGCCAGTGAGTATCCAAATAATGCCCACATAATAGCTGCAATACCAATGACAAAAACAGATGTCATCATTGTATTAACAACATTTTTACGGCGAACAAGTCCCCCATAAAAGAAAGCAAGTCCTGGTGTCATCAGCAACACCAGAGCACTGCATATCAACATAAAACCAATATCCCCTGAATTCATATCATAGACCCCCTAACTCTATTCATTCATATAACTATATCCCATTAAATATCGATCCACTTCTTTGGCGCATTCATTTCCTTCCGCAATAGCCCAGACAACAAGAGATTGACCGCGATGCATATCCCCTGCAACGAAAATCTTCTCTTCCTTTGTCGCATAGCTCTTTGGCATTGTCATGACAACCTGACGTTGATTCACAGATAAATCAAACTGCTCTTTAATATCATCTTCAATACCTACAAATCCTGCTGCAATCAGCAACAAATCTGCTTTCACTATTTTTTCGCTATCTTCTTTTTCAACCCATTGACCATCAACCATTCTCCCCTGAATCGTTTTGACAGCTTTGAGTTGTCCCTCTTCTTCGATACATTCTTTAATTGTTGTTGCATAAACACGTGGATCTTTCTTAAAAACAACCTGACTTTCCTCCTGTCCATAGTCTGTCTTCAATCCATCTGGCCACATTGGCCATGGACGTGTATTTTGATGAGACGGAGAGGGCATCATTTCCAGCTGTGTAACTGATGCACATCCTTGTCTAATACATGTTCCAACACAGTCATTACCCGTATCTCCACCTCCTACAACAACGACATGCTTTCCTTTGGCATCAATACGACAAGAAGTTTGATTCAATATATCCTGTGTTGTGCTTTTTAAAAAATCCACTGCAAAATAAATGCCTTTGGCTTCTCTACCTACCACATTTAAATCACGTGCTTTTTTCGCTCCACAACATAAAACAATCGCATCATAATCCTTCAACAAATCTTCCTTCGTCAAATCTTTTCCAACATGAACATTCGTATAAAATTGAACACCTTCTTCTTTCATCAATTGAATACGACGTTCAATAATTTGTTTTTCAAGTTTCATTTGAGGAATACCATACATCAGCAATCCTCCTAAACGATCATCTTTTTCAAAAACACTGACCTGATGTCCACGTTGATTTAACTTATAAGCTACTGTTAATCCCGCTGGACCACTTCCTACAACCGCAACTTTTTTAAATGAACATACAGATGATTTTTCAGCTTTCATCAATTGATTCTGATAAGCCTTTTCAATAATAAATAATTCATTATCTTTAATCGTTACAGCTTCTCCATGCAATCCACATATACATGCTTTTTCACATAAAGCCGGACAGACACGTCCTGTAAACTCTGGGAAGGGATTTGTTTTTAACAGACGTGAGAGTGCACGTTCATCATTATGATGAAAGATTTCATCGTTCCACTCTGGAATCAGATTATGTAAAGGACAACCTGTAACCATATGATTGATTTCAATGGCTGACTGACAAAATGGAACACCGCAGTTCATGCAACGAGCTCCCTGTTGGCGACGTTTTTCATCCAAAAGAGGGATGTGAAATTCCTGAAAACCAGCAATTCTTGTTTCTGGTGATTGAGTTAAGTTATCTTCTCTTTCAAACTCTAAAAATCCTGTTATTTTTCCCATAAATTACCCTCCTATTGATGAACTTGCTTAAAGGCCATTAAAGCTGCCTCGTCATGTGAATATCCTTGTTTTTCAAAGCTTTCCATACCTTCTAACATACGGGCATAATTCACTGGAACAATCTTTTTAAAATGTGGTAACCAGGCTTCAAAACTTTCTAGGATATCTTTAGCCAGTAATGAACCTGTATATTGTACATGTTTTTGCAGTAAAGTTTTTAACTCTTCTATATCCCTATGTTGTTTCACTTCCTGCATTGTCACTAATTCTTTATTTAAACGTAAATATAAATCATGATCTTTATCAAAGATATAAGCGATTCCTCCACTCATACCAGCTGCAAAGTTCTTTCCAGTTTTTCCTAAGACAACAACTTTTCCGCCCGTCATATATTCCAGTCCATGATCTCCACAACCTTCTACGACCGCTATTGCTCCTGAATTACGCACAGCAAAACGCTCTCCAGCACGCCCATTGATATAAGCCTCTCCTGATGTCGCTCCATATAAGGCGACGTTCCCAACAATGACATTATCGTGAGCGACAAACTGCGCATGTGAAGAAGGATGAATAATCAGTTTTCCACCAGATAATCCTTTACCAAAATAATCATTGGCATCTCCTTCAATTTGCATTGTTAAACCTTTTGGTATAAAAGCCCCAAACGATTGTCCAGCACCACCAAGACAATGAACCTGATAAGTATCATCTGGAAGATGATTTTGGAAACGTTTGGTGATTTCACTTCCTAGCAATGTTCCTAGACTACGATCAAGGCTAGAAATTCGGATCGTTTCCTGATGTGACTGATTTGTTTCAAGATAAGTCTTAAATCTTGGAAGAAGCACTTTTAAATCCTGACTATTTTCTAAATGGAAATCAAAGACATTGTCTTTTTCAAAGTGAACATGAAGATCTTCCCTAGCAAAGAATGGTTCTAACTGCTGATATTCTGGTTTCACTTTCAAAACTTCCATATGTCCAACCATTTCATCAACACTATGGAATCCCAGTTGTGCCATAATTTCACGGAGTTCCTGAGCAATAAATTTCATAAAATTCATAACATATTCTGGCTTTCCTTTAAAACGTTTTCTAAGCTCAGCATTTTGTGTTGCGATACCGACTGGACAAGTATCAAGATTGCAGACACGCATCATGACACAGCCCATTGTAACTAATGGGGCTGTCGCAAAGCCAAATTCTTCTGCACCTAATAATGCAGCCACCGCAACATCTCGACCCGTCATTAATTTTCCATCCGTTTCTAAAACAACACGCGTTCTTAAATCATTTTCAATCAGACTTTGATGTGCTTCTGCCAATCCCAGTTCCCAAGGCAATCCTGCATAATGAATCGAACTTTGCGGAGCTGCCCCAGTTCCTCCATCATAACCAGAAATCAAAATGACTTCAGCTCCAGCTTTCGCAACACCGGATGCAATCGTTCCAACTCCAGATTCTGAAACAAGTTTGACAGAAATACGTGCATCACGATTGGCATTTTTCAGGTCATAAATCAATTGTGCCAAATCTTCAATAGAATAAATATCATGATGTGGTGGTGGTGAAATTAAAGTCACTCCTGGTGTTGAATAACGTGTTTTGGCAATCCAAGGATAGACTTTCTGTCCTGGCAAATGTCCACCTTCTCCCGGCTTTGCGCCTTGTGCCATCTTAATTTGAATTTCTTTAGCACTCACCAGATATTCACTTGTAACACCAAAACGTCCACTAGCCACCTGTTTAATAGCACTATTCGCCTCAGTATATAATCTGTCTGGATTTTCTCCACCTTCACCAGAATTCGATTTTCCACCTAAACGATTCATTGCCACAGCTAAACATTCATGGGCCTCCTTAGAAATAGAACCATAAGACATCGCTCCTGTTTTAAAACGTTTGACAATATCATCAACACTTTCTACTTCTTCTAAAGGAATAGATTGTCTTTGTGTCATATCAAATTCTAATAAATGACGTAAAGCAAAGGGTTGACTTTCCAACTGACGTGAATATTCTTTAAATAATGTATAATCTCCACTTTGAGTCGCTTTTTGAAGTAAAACAATTGTTTCTGGACTATACATATGAACTTCACTTTGTGGTCCACGTCGAAATTTATGAAAACCTAAACTTTTCAACGATGTATCTGTCTTTAATCCTAATGGATCAAAGGCATGATCATGATAGTAACGAATATCATTTTCAATATCTGTCAAACCTTTTTCTCCCACACGATAAACTGTATGAGGGAAATAGTTTTCCATAATATCTTCTTTTAAACCGACAACTTCAAAGATTTGTGCAGACTGATATGACTGTAAAGCAGAAATACCCATCTTCGCCGCAATCTTGACAATACCTTTTAAGATGGCATGATTATAATCTTCAATAGCCTTATTTTCCTCTTTATCCAACATATTAAGCTGAATCATTTCCATGATACATTCATGGGCCAGATATGGATAAATAGCTGTAGCACCAAAACCTAATAAACAGGCAAATTGATGAACATCACGTGGTTCACCACTTTCTAAAACAATGGACATCGCTGTTTTTCTTTTGGTTTTCACCAAATGACTTTCTACAGCTGAAACAGCCAGTAATGAAGGGATAACCAAATGATTATCATCGACACCTTTATCAGAAAGAATTAAGATATTGACACCTTGACGATAAGCTTTATCACAATCAAGAAATAACTGATCTAAAGCTTCTGTTAACGAAATTCCTTTATAATATAATAAAGAAATGACTTGACTATGGAAACCATCACAATTTAACTGTTTGAGTTTATCCATATCACGACTGTCTAAAATCGGATTATTGATTTCTAAGACCTGACAATTATCAGATTGATCCTGTAATAAGTTTCCATTAGATCCTAAATATACCGTTGTATCCACAACGACTTCTTCTCGTAAAGAATCAATAGGTGGATTGGTCACTTGCGCAAACTGTTGTTTAAAATAGTGGAATAATGTTGGATGTTTTTGACTCAACATAGCAAGTGGAATATCTGTTCCCATGGATGCTGTAGGTTCTACACCATTTTTCGCCATAGGTAAAATCATATCTTTGACATCTTCATATGTATAACTAAAAATTTTATATAAAATATCACGATCACCTTGACTATGAATATGTGATTTTTTATCTGGAGCAGGTAAATCTTTTAAATGTAATAAATAATAATCCAACCATTCTCCATAAGGATGTTCTTTAGCATAGCTCATTTTACATATATCATCTTCAATCAGCTGCTGTTTTTGTGTATCTACTAATAACATTTTTCCTGGTTGAAGACGTGATTTTTTGACAATATGACTTTCATCAATATCTAAAACGCCAACTTCTGATGATAAAATCAAAGTCTGATCATCTAAAATATAATAACGTGATGGTCTTAAACCATTTCTATCTAAAGTGGCTCCCATGGAAATACCATCAGAAAATAAAATAGCTGCTGGACCATCCCATGGCTCCATCATGGTCGCATAATAATGATAAAAATCTTTTTTCTCTTGTGACATAGCTGTATTTTTCCATGGTTCTGGAATCAATAGCATCATAGCTTTAGCTAATGGCATCCCATTCATATATAGGAACTCTAATGTATTATCCAGCATGGCTGAATCTGAACCATGTACATCAACAATTGGGAAAACCTTTGTCATATCTGATGAAAAAAACTTTGAATCTAATGTTTCTTCTCTGGCCAGCATACGATTCGCATTACCTCTAATTGTATTAATTTCTCCATTATGAGCAATCATACGATTAGGATGTGCTCTTTGCCAGCTTGGATTGGTATTGGTAGAAAAGCGTGAATGAACCAATGCTATTGCACTATGATAATCTTGATCTTGTAAATCATCATAGAATTGTCTTAACTGATGAACAAGGAACATCCCTTTATAGACAATTGTTGATGAAGATAATGAAACCACATATGTCTGTGGTGAAGATTTTTCAAATTCACGACGAATCACATATAATACTCTTTCAAAGTCCATTCTTTGTTGACAAGTTTTAGGTTTTTCAATAAAGCATTGCATAATATAAGGCATACAATCCTTAGCCTTTTGACCTAAGATATCTTCATGACATGGCACTTCTCGCCACCCTAGAAATGTGGCCTGATGTTTCATGACAATGCGTTCTAAAGTTTTCATAGCTTTTTGTCTTGTCAGTGTATCCTGTGGTAAAAAGAACATTCCCACAGCATAATCATATGGTTGAGGCAAAGCGATATGGAGATTATGTGCAACTTTATTAAAGAAACGATGTGAAATCTGTAATAAGATTCCAACCCCATCACCGACTTCTCCACTGGCATCTTTTCCAGCACGATGTTCTAGTTTTTCGACAATTGTAAGTGCCTGATCAATAACCTGATAATCCTGTCGTCCATCAATATGAACGACAGCGCCAATACCACAGGCATCATGTTCTCTGACATGATGCAATCCCTGATTATACTCTTTCATCAAATCATCCTTTCTACTTTCCACTATCTCCATAATTTTCTAAAAACCTGGCAGAAGGATCGTTGACCTGACAGCCTTCCCAATTTGGATTTGGCATCCAGAATCCTTTCACCATTTGTGCCTGATGTGGATAATATTTTTCAAAGATTTCACGATATAATAATGACTCTTTTGTAAATGGTTGGGCGAAATCATATTTCTTTCTTTTTTCTTCAAATTCCTGATCACTATAATAATTATTCGCATAAGATTTGATTTCATCACTTAATGAATGTCCTACCGCATCTGAAAAAGCTGCTTTTTCACGCATTAAGATATCTTGAGGTAAATATCCTCTGTCAAACGCTTTACGCAATAAATATTTTCCTTTTCCATAATTATTCATTTTTAAAGCAGGATCAATATGCATAACATAATCCACAAAAGCCAAATCTCCAAAAGGCACACGTGCTTCTAAGGAATGAACACTAATACAACGATCAGCACGTAAGACATCATACATATAAATTTCTCGAATACGTTTTTCAGCTTCCTTTTGGAATTCTTTTGCATTTGGCGCAAAATCTGTATATTTATAACCAAATAATTCATCTGAAATCTCACCCGTTAATAAAACTCTAATATCTGTATGCTGATGAATATACTGACAGACAAGATACATACCAATAGATGCACGAATTGTTGTAATATCATATGTTCCTAAAGTGGCAATAACAGGTTCTAAAGCACTTAGAACATCATCTTTTGTGATAATCACTTCGGTATGTTCACTGCCAATAAACTCAGCCACTTCTTTGGCATATTTTAAGTCAATAGCATCTTTGTCCATACCAATCGCAAAAGTACGAATAGGCTTTTTCAATAGACGAGAAGCCACAGCACAGACAAGTGATGAATCTAATCCTCCACTTAATAAGAAACCAAGTGGTGCATCTGCATCCAATCTTTTTTCAATACCTTTGACTAATAAATCATGTATATTTGTATAGATTGTATTGAAATCCTCATGATGATAGTTTTCCACCAGGCTCATATCTCTATAACAAACAAACTCCCCATTTTGATAATAATGTCCTGGTGGAAAAGGTACAATCTTATCACAGATGCCAACTAAGTTTTTGGCTTCTGAAGCAAAGACAATGTGCTGATGATCATCATAACCATAAAATAATGGGCGAATCCCAATCGGATCTCTAGCAGCAATAAATTCTTTTGTATCACCATCAAAAAGAATTAATGCAAATTCTCCATCTAATTCTTTAAACATGTCTACACCCATTTTTTGATAAAGAGGAAGCAGAATTTCACAATCACTCTCCCCTTGAAAGTCAAACCCCTGCTTCATCAATTCTTCTTTCATTGGTCTAAAACCATAGATTTCACCGTTACAGACAACATAATGCTTCCCTCTTTGAAATGGTTGCATACCATACTCATTTAATCCCATGATGGATAAACGTTGAAATCCCAATAGCCCTTTACCTGTATCAATAATACGCACAGCATCAGGTCCCCTGGTATGTGTTCTTTCAAAACCCTTTAAAAAAATCTCTTTTTCTACATTGCTGTCGCAATATGCCATAATCGAACACATTGTCATAACCCCTCTCTTATATAATTTTATAAAATACCAAATAACAGTTTGCCATATGTTGGGAATGGCCATACATTTTCCGCAGTTAATGTTTCCAATTCATCACATGGTGTACGTAAAGCACTCATAGCTGGAATGACTTCATCTCGATAATAGAAAGCTGCCTTTTCAAAGTCTTCAATCGCTTCAGCTTCTTTTAAGACTTTGTCTAAATGTTTTGTAGCTTTGAAAGCTTGATCTAATAATGCTGAAACATCTTTTAAAGTTTCTTTTTCATAAACATTTTCTAACTTGGCAACTTCTGTTTTCATTGCACAAGTTTGTGCTAAGTCATATGAATATTGACTGACAGCTGGTAAGATTTCTTTTTGAGCCATATTGACCATTGTTAAAGCTTCAATATGCAAAATCTTGACATATTCTTCCATCATAATTTCATAACGAGAATGCACTTCTTCTTCATCAAAGACTTTATGTCTTTTAAATAATTCAATATTGTTTTCC
Organism: Massilimicrobiota sp. SW1139; assembly: GCF_012027715.1. Taxonomy (NCBI): domain Bacteria; kingdom Bacillati; phylum Bacillota; class Erysipelotrichia; order Erysipelotrichales; family Erysipelotrichaceae; genus Massiliimicrobium; species Massilimicrobiota sp. SW1139. The sequence goes on from NZ_SJOR01000003.1 coordinate 67,025, forward strand.
TTGATAAAATATGGTAAAGCATCAGGTGTTGTACGTAAGTTTAATAGTCCACGTTTCTTGGCTTCCTCTACCCATGAATCATCATAACCATTACCATTGAAAATAATACGTTTATGTTCTTTGATTGTTCCTTGAATCAATGCATGTAATGCTGAAGAAAAATCCGGTGCTTTTTCTAGAATATCCGCAAATTCTTTTAATTCATCTGCAATCACTGTATTTAAAACAATATTACATCCTGCAATAGATGAACTTGATCCTGGCATACGGAATTCAAATTTATTACCTGTAAAAGCAAATGGTGAAGTACGGTTACGATCTGTTGTATCTTTAGGAAATTTAGGTAAGACATGAGCCCCAATCTTCATGACTTCTTTTTCCTTAGAATCATATGGTCGATCTTCTTCAATAGCTTTTAAGATTTCAGCTAATTCATCACCTAAGAAAACAGAAATAATAGCTGGCGGTGCTTCGTTAGCTCCCAAACGATGATCGTTACCTGCAGTCGCAACAGATAATCTCAACAAATCCTGATGTTCATCAGCCGCTTTAATTACAGCGCATAAGAATAATAAGAATTGAGCATTTTCATGTGGTGTATCTCCAGGTTCTAATAAATTCACACCTGTATCTGTTGATAATGACCAGTTATTATGCTTTCCGCTTCCATTGATACCATCAAATGGCTTTTCATGTAATAAAGCTACCAAACCATGTTTTTTCGCAATTCTTTGAATCAATTCCATTGTTAATTGGTTATGATCAGTCGCAATATTGGTAGTAGAGAAAATAGGTGCTAACTCATGTTGAGCTGGTGCGACTTCATTGTGTTCAGTTTTCACTAAGACACCTAATTTCCATAATTCTTCATTTAAATCATTCATAAATTCTTGTACTCTACTCTTAATCGTTCCAAAATAATGATCTTCCATTTCCTGTCCTTTTGGAGATGGTGCACCAAATAAAGTACGTCCTGTATAAATCAAGTCTTTTCTTTGTTCATAATATTTTTTATCGACTAAGAAATATTCCTGTTCAGGTCCCACTGTTGTTTTGACATTCTTGACATTTTCATTACCAAATAACTTTAAGATACGTAATGCCTGTTTGTTGATAGCCTGCATACTTCTTAATAATGGTGTCTTTTTGTCTAAAGCATGCCCTGAATATGAACAGAATGCTGTAGGAATACATAAAACGCCATTTTTAATAAAAGCATAAGAAGTTGGATCCCAAGCTGTATATCCTCTGGCTTCAAATGTTGCACGTAATCCCCCATTCGGGAAAGATGACGCATCAGGTTCTCCTTTAATTAATTCCTTGCCAGAAAATTCTAAAATAACTTTCCCATTTTTGTTTGTTCCAATAAAACCATCATGCTTTTCAGCTGTTACACCTGTCATCGGTTGAAACCAGTGCGTATAATGTGTAGCTCCATGTTCCACAGCCCAATCTTTCATTGCATTCGCCACAGCATTTGCAATCTTGATGTTTAAAGATTTCCCCTCTTTAATTGTTTTTTGAAGTTCTCTGAAAGTATCTTTCGCAAGTCTTTCTTCCATGACTTCTTCATCAAATACCAAAGTTCCAAAAATATCAGTTATTTTCATTTCCATATCTATCACTCCTTTATGTAAACCTATCCGTTTACTTATTTTGCATTATGATACAGCTTCGTGTTTTTGTCAATGTTTTTTTATCATTTTAATAAATTATTATCATATTTGATTGAAAAAATACAATTATTCCGTTATAATAAAGACGAATAGGAGATATTGAATCCCGTAATATCTATTTTTATGTAACATCTTATACAACAAATTTTGATATATGTATCTCCTATTCTTCTATAAAATATAAGGAGAACAATAATGATAAATGATTTAAAAGAAATTCATGAGGAGTGTGGTGTGTTCGGTGTGTTTCAGCATCCAAATGCAGCTAACCTCTGTTATTATGGTTTACATGCCCTTCAGCATCGCGGGCAGGAAGGAGCCGGTATTTTAGTTGCGAACGATCATCAGCTTTCTATTCATAAAGGAGAAGGTTTGGTCACTGAAGTTTTTAACAGTGAAAAGATTCATCAGATGAATGGCATTCACGCTATTGGTCATGTGCGTTATTCAACTGCTGGTGGTGGAGGTATTATGAATGTACAGCCTTTACTTTTTAGAACCATGGCAGGTGATATGGGAATTTGTCATAATGGAAATATTGTGAATGCTAATGTATTGAAAGCTGAACTTGAAGAACAAGGCAGTATCTTTTCATCTTCATCTGATACTGAAATCTTAGGACATTTAATCAAACGTCAAAAAGGACATATGATAGATCGTATCTGTGCTTCTTTAGAAAAATTAGATGGTGCTTTTGCTTTCCTCATTCTTTTAGAAGATCGTCTCTATGCTGTCAGAGATCGTTATGGATTAAGACCACTAGCTATTGGACAGCTCCCTAATGGCGCGTATGTCTTTGCTTCAGAAACATGTGCATTAGATATTGTAGGCGCTAAATTTCTAAGAGATGTCGAGCCAGGAGAAATAGTCAGAGTCAAAGGCAATCAATTGTTATCTCGTCTTTATACAAAACAACCTATACATGATAAGATCTGTGCTATGGAATATGTATATTTTTCTCGTCCTGATAGTATCCTTGATGGTATCAATGTTCATACAACACGTAAAAATGCTGGAAAACAACTTTATTTAGAAAGTCCAGTAGATGCTGATATTGTCATTGGCGTGCCAGATTCATCTATATCTGCTGCCATTGGATATTCAGAAACTTCGCACATTCCTTATGAAATGGGACTGATTAAAAATAAATATGTTGGAAGAACATTCATTCAGCCTACGCAGGAATTAAGAAATCAGGGTGTTCGTATGAAGCTTTCGGCTGTTTCTTCAATTGTGAATCAAAAAAGAGTCATCATGATTGACGACTCTATTGTCAGAGGAACAACATCCAAACGTATTGTGACTTTATTAAAAGAAGCAGGTGCTACAGAAGTTCATGTCAGAATTGCTTCACCTGCAATCAAATATCCTTGTTTTTATGGTGTAGATACTTCTACTCTTGATGAATTAATTTCTCACAAGATGACAACTCAGGAACTTTGCGCATATATTGGTGCTGATTCCTTAGCCTTCATCAGTGAAGAAGGACTTCAAAAATCTATTCATTTCAAAAAAGAACATACCTGTGATTTATGTATGGCTTGTTTCAATAGAAAATATGTCACACCACTATATGATAATGATTTTCAAGACGATTAAAGGTTTGTCAAAACGACAAACCTTTTATATTTTTATCGCAATAATCAAAGCCAACATCCCAATAACAAGAACCGTCCCACAAATCCTTAATACTTTATTTTCCTGCTTAGAAGATAGCCATGAAAATTTTTCACTTATTAACTGCTGTGTCATAGATTTATAAATTTCAACGCCTAAGAAAATTAAAAATATGATATACAATTTTAAAGAGTTCACATCAAACCCTGAAAACAAATCACAAACATATGCCCAAAGCAAAACAACAATAACCAAACCAGTAAAATAAATTCCTTTAGAATAACTATAGGTATTCCAATAGCCATATGCCTGATAATCTCGACAGAGCACATCTTTAATAATCAATGTCGAAGCAACTACAAAGAACAAATAGTCTGCTGAAGTCATATATAACATTTTACTCTTCTTCCCTCTTAAAAAAGTGCTTATCAGCAACATATTGACTGATTTTCAGTCTACGTAAAGTTTTGCTTTCATAAACTACAATAATACCTAGTATTGCTATTTTGATATATGCAATTCCAAAAGATAAAAAAAGACCTGGAAATACAAATAAAAACAAGACTGCAAGCCAATCCTGTATAACTTCTCTTTTCCATTCTTTCTTAAATAAATCTGGAAACAAAGGCTTATCTAGAATACAAACCAGACATTTATCACTCATCACTTCATATAATATAATCCCAATAAACATAACACATATATAAACAATTTCTCGAATGATTTCTTCCATTTTAATCACCATCTTATATATATCAAAATAATATGAATTTTTTGTGTATTCACTTTTTTGTTTAGATAACATCGTTTTCTGTTATATAATGAAAAAGAGGAGTGGACATCATGAATAAAAAGAAAATACGTCTCATTATTGGAGGGATTATATCCCTTCTCATAGCATGGATCATCATAGACACTTTCACAACTGTTCCTATCTATTTATATATTGATCAAGTCCATGGGCAACAATCCCAGATTATTATTCATATTTCTGACGGTTCAGGTCATTATTACTATAAAAAATATAAGCTAAATCAAATAGAAGATGGTGTTTATCAAATTCAGGGTTATGGCTCTATGCTTTCAGGAAAGAAATACCCTTTAGAAATAACAATTGATAATAGTCAAAATCAAATCAAAGAAATCAAACAAAAAAACTTGGACAATCAATTAGAAACGATATATTCTCAATGAAATAGCAAAATAAAGCTATTTCTTTTTTATATAAACTTAATCATGACCAACAAAGCTAATAGTGCAATGACTATAGAAGTTCCACAAACTTTTAAAACCATATTTTCTTGTCTTGATGAAAGCCATAAAAAATGTTCCGTAATAGAATGATGATTTTTCATTTTATAAAAATCCATACCTACAAATAGAACATATATCATTAAGATTTTTAAATGATTTAAATTCATTTCATCATGTAAATATAATAAAAACAACAATAACCCTATAACTATACTTCCTATTATATATAATCTTTTTGAGCCATTAAAAACATGTCTCTTAGAAAAAACATCTCTTATGACATAAGATGTAAGTCCCATAAAGAAAGCAAATTCTGGCATTGTCATATACAACATATGATTTTCTCCCCCTCCATTTTCTTATCTTGATTTCAGTATAACAAAGCAAGATGAAAACAATATGTTTATAATCTTTACTTCAGGTTAAGATTTTATTAAAACAAAGCATTATCGCAATTGCCTACTAGATATTTACTAAACATATATAATTCATATATGTGAAAAGCCTATACAAACATCCATTTGCATAGGCTAAAGTTCCTATAATATATTTATTCGTTCTTCTTGTACGATAGTTAACTTTTGAAAAATATCCTCATTACTATTATCTGTATTTTGTAAATAAACTTTTTTCTCTATCGTAACTGATATTTAGTAGCTCGTCCTTTCCCCGACTTATCAATAATATTTTTATCAGATAATGAATTCAGTATTCTAATAAGCTTTGCCTTATTAGAATGACTTTGTTTTTCTATTTCTGCTCTTGATAATTTTAAATTTCCATGAAAAAGCTGTACAATCAATTGTTCCTCGCTTGTTAAACTAGCTGTACTTAATACAGTTGGTAATATAATTGTTATGGAGTTTTCATAGACTTTGAATTGTAGTTTTGTTAGAGAATTGTTATATGATTTGTTGATTCTTTTGATTCCTGTACCAAACATTTCTATATATCTTAGTCTATAGAATACATTTCCTATAATTGGATTTCTAATCATTGAAATCTGTCCATCGAGATATTCTGCTTCACTCATTCCTGAAGGAAGACCTCCTGGAAAACTTATTTCGATTCTATCATCAAACATACTTACTCTTATAAATGCATTGATGTCCCAAAAGCGATGAATCATAGCATTGGCTATAGCTTCACGAAACGCATTTTCTGGGATACGATTGACAATCTTCCTAGAAGTTCCATCAACCTTTTCATATTGATAATATTTTTTATATATTTCAACGCTTTCTTCCAATAACAATAAAATAGATTTATTTTTTAAAATAATTCTATCCATAATTTCATCAATATCTTGTCCAAATTTTATAATATCAACACCCTTATAATTATTTTGATCAGCAAGTAATAACGAAAAACATTATCGTTTCATTTCTATCAATTAATTATCAAATGACAATTGTGTTCAATAAGCTACAATTTCTCTGAAAAACAAAAATTTCAGATATCTACAAGATTTACTCAAATTCTTTTTCATTCTTTTTAAAAAAATTGTAAAAATAGCGAACATTCTCTAAATCACTCCATTTGGTAACAGCATATTCTTTGGAATCAATATTATATATTTTTGCATCTAAAGTTCCTAACATAAAAGGTGAATGCGTTGCAATAATAAACTGACAATCTAGCCACCTTGCCATGTTATTAATTTCTTGGGCTAATGCAACTTGATTTGCAGGAGAAAGAGATACTTCAGGTTCGTCTAATAGATATAATGCATCCGATTGTAAAAAGTTATCAAAGTATTGCATAGATGTCTCACCATTAGAATATTTTTCTTGTGCAAACATGATATACTCCATCTGTTTTGAACCATCCTTTGACTCTAAATATTTTCTTGCTTCTTCCTTCGTCATTCCCTTTTTTACATAATCATATAACATACCATCTGATAACACTTGTTGCTGTTGAATTTTCTTAATCTCATAGAGAATATCTTCACTTTTGATATAATGGCTATTCTCTGGTAAGTGTCTTATCTTTTGACCAAGTTCATCTTCACCCAAACGATAAAAGCATTCTAAACAAAATTGAGTAAAGTAGTTTGTCATACCATATGAATGACAAGTTTCATTTTCCCTGCCTTTAAGTTCTAGCTTGTTGGCGATAATATAAAATAATGTTGATTTTCCAGAACCATTATTCCCATAAAAGACTGTTACTGGTGTAAATACAAAAGGCTCTATATCTTTATCCCTAAAAACACTATACGGATAAATATGAGGATTAGATATTTGAGAATCACTCAATTGAAAACTTCTTAAATATATCATGAATAAAGAATCCTCCTTTGCTCAATTGCAAGTTTTTACTCTCATCCAGCTATATTAGCACTTATAATTTCTCCATTTGGCTTAACCTCTATTTCAATAGCATGTCCCCAAAACATATCGTCATCATTGTAAAACAAAGATAAACTTCCATCAGAACTAACTATTATTTCACTCATTTCCATACGCTTCATAAATATTTCTTTTGTAATTTCTTCAGTATCAATTTCATCTGATGCATCCATCCACTCATTTGCAAGTTCTGTTAGTTCTTGTGCAGCAAATTCACGGTACTTCGTATCATTTTCCACAATATTATCTACTACCTTTTTTAGTACCATCATTGCCTGTTTTGCAGTATCCCCATCCTCCTCATCGGTTTCCAGATATGCATTCACTTCTACTCCATTCCAATTGACAATTCCCTCAAACCATGAAAATTCTCTATCTATGGCAAAAGAACCTAATTCATTTTCTATAGAAATTGGCTTAGAATAATATTCTTTTAAAGCTTCCAATTTTTCATTTGAAGCATTTTCTTCAAGTACATTTATAAGCATATATCTGTTGTTTATATATTGTGATTGATATGGCAGCAATTTTTGCGGTATACATTTTCTAACAGTGATACGATAAATGCCAAATTGCTCAAATTTATATCCCCATCCATTGCGTTTATTATCATTTTTTATAAGCCATTCAACACGACCTTTCTCATGAAAGAACTGACCAGTACGCAAATCTATAGACGCAAGAAAATCAACAAAAGGTTTCAACATGTCTTTTATATTTGCAGCCCCTTTACACGGTGATTGTACTAAAATAAGCATTTCATATTCTTCTGTTTCGAATTCTTTTTCAAAATCTGTTTGTACTGACATAATTCGCACCACCTTTTCTTAATCATTTATATACTTAAATTTCCTTGATTCATACAATTTTTTTCTCTTCTTACCCTCCAGACAAGAAGTATCTCTCGCTTTTTGCTAGGTCAATTAGGATTTGTTTTACAACTTGATTTCATATCCTATTTCATGTAAAACATATCCATCGTCAAACACCTCATCATAAACTCCATCAACTTTTGTGAAACCATTTTTTTGATACAATCGAATAGCCGGTTTATTTATATCTACTACAAATAATCGCAAATATTCAGCACCAAGTGATTTAGAAATTTCTTTTGCTTTATTGAGCATTTGCTGACCAATTCCTTTTTTAGAATACTCAACATTAACACCCAATCGGTCAATATACATTGCTTTAGCAGATTTTTCACTCCATTCAACATAAGCTTCTCCTGCATTGTTATCACATAAAGCAAAAGCAGATATGATTTCTTCATCATCTGCAATAACATAAAGACGCTTGTTATTTATGTCATCTTCAAAGAACTCGCAAGGATAAATATCATCCCAAATTTGAATGTTATTTTTATTCATATTTTTTATGATCTCTTTATAAATTATTTTCAGTTGTTTCAGATCTTCTATTCTTGCTAGTCTAAATTCCATCTTATCATCTCCAAAAATCGATATTGTTCATTATGATTACACTTCTAAATTAGGATTTATCTTTTTCTATAATATACGACTGTAAACTTTGCTTTATTTAACACGCTGATAAACTGGTATTTGCAATTCTAATCTTTCATAAGTTTTTTATTTTCAAATACTAATAAAACACTAAATATTATCTCTATCCCTATCATCATCATTGCAAGAACATAATTTTCAAAAGTTAATCCTACTACTAATGATAATATAGGGATTATTATAGATAACACCATATATGATTTTGAATTATATAACCAACTATAAGGTAATAGATGACCCCCAAAAATCATAGCAATAACCATTAGCATTTTATCTGGCAATGTAGGATAAATCCACATTGCTATTAAAAGATATATCATTTGATTTGCAGAAAATAGTATTCCTAAATTATTTAATGGATTACTTCTATCTTGAAATTGTATTTTTAATATTTTAGATATTAAAAAAGCTATTGGTAATAATGGTGCAGTACAACAAAATGTTAATAGATTTTTTGTTAATACAGGCAAATTTGTTAATTGTACTATTAAAACCATGGTCCATATTACTACTGATGCAATGATAAAATGTATACCTTTCTTTTGCTTTTTACTGCAATCTTTTTTTAATTCCTCCAAATTCATTTTTTATCCTCTCCTACAACTTCTAATTTGTCTACTCCTGTATGTTTATTATACCAATAACTATTATCCTCAACAACGATATCCTTCTATTCAACTATTTTTAACCAAAAAAAGAGAATAGATAACTCCATTCTCTCATTGATTTTATTGAATTTCACGGTGATATTCTTGTAAAGATTTCACTGCATGGCTACCATGAATCTTCATTTCCATAATTCCTTCTAATGCAGCTTTTGCAGCAGCAATGTTTGTCATATATGGAATTCTCATCTTAATAGCTGTTTTTCTGATATAGCTATCATCATGAGCACTTTGTTTACCATGAGGTGTATTGATCACCATAGCAAGTTCACCATTTGTAAGGGCATCTGTAATGTTTGGACGTCCTTCATTTAATTTCTTAATTTTTTCAACTGGTACACCTGCTTCTTGAATTAAAGCGTATGTATTTCCTGTTGCTACAATTGTAAATCCTGCATCGTAATATCCTTTTGCAAGAGAGACAACTTGTGGTTTATCTAAATCATTAACACTGATTAATACTTTTCCTTCAGTTGGTAAGATTGTTTGTGTCGCTTCTTCAGCTTTATAGATAGCTGCTCCAAATGAACTTCCTAATCCTAATACTTCCCCTGTTGATCTCATTTCTGGTCCTAAGATTGGGTCAACTTCTGGGAACATATTGAATGGGAATACAGCTTGTTTAACACCTACATGTGGAATTTTCTTTTCAGTTAATTTTGGTACTGGTGATTCTCTACCAGTTAATTCCATTGTCACAATATCAGTTGCAATCTTCACCATATTAACATTACATACTTTTGATACTAAAGGTACTGTACGTGAAGCTCTTGGGTTGGCTTCAAGAACATAAACTTTATCATCAGCAATCGCATATTGCATGTTCATAAGTCCACGAACATTCATTTCTTTCGCGATTTTCTTTGTATATTCTTTGATTGTTTCTAAATGTCTCATTGGAATATGTTTAGAAGGTAAGATACATGCTGAATCTCCAGAGTGAATACCAGCTAATTCAATATGTTCCATAACAGCTGGAACGAAAACATTTGTTCCATCACTAATAGCATCTGCTTCACATTCCATTGCATTATTTAAGAATCTGTCAATTAAGATTGGACGATCTGGTGTCACACCAACAGCCGCAGCCATATATTGTTTTAAGCTGTCATCATCATAAACAACTTCCATTCCACGTCCACCTAAGACATAAGAAGGTCTTACCATTAATGGATAACCAATTCTTTTAGCGATTTCTAAAGCTTCTTCAACATTGACAGCCATTCCTGATTCTGGCATAGGAATTTCTAATTTTTCCATCATTTCATTGAATAAATCTCTATCTTCTGCCATATCAATTGTTTCAGGTGTTGTTCCTAAAATATGCACACCATTTGCTTTTAACTGAGAAGCTAAGTTTAATGGTGTCTGTCCACCAAATTGAGCAATCACACCAACTGGTTTTTCCTTATCATGAATACTTAAAACATCTTCTAATGTTAATGGTTCAAAATATAATTTATCAGAAGTATCATAATCAGTAGAGACTGTTTCTGGATTACAGTTGACAATAATTGTTTCAAATCCTAATTTCTTTAAAGCAAGTGAAGCATGAACACAGCAATAGTCAAATTCAATACCTTGACCAATTCTGTTTGGTCCTCCACCTAAAATCATAATCTTTTTCTTATCATGATGAATATCACTATGATCTTTGGCATTATATGTAGAATAGTAATATGCACTATCTTTTGTAGCACTAACATGAACTGGTTCCCAAGCTTGAGTAATACCATTTTCAATTCTTTCATTTCTGATACTATCTTCAGAAACATTTAAAATCTGGCTTAAATATTTATCTGAGAAACCATCTTGTTTAGCTTGTCTTAAAACATCTACTGGCAACTGTTTTCCAGCATATGATTTTAACATTTCTTCTTCATCAACTAATTCTTTCATTTGTTCAATGAAGTAATGTTTAATACTTGTTAATTCATATAATTCTTCAACAGTTGCTCCTTTTCTTAAAGCTTCGTACATGATGAATTGTCTTTGACTTGTAGGAACTGTTAATTTTTCTAATAATTGTTCTTTTGTTAATTCATTGAAATTCTTTGCATATCCTAAACCATATTGACCAATTTCAAGAGAACGAATCGCTTTTTGGAAAGCTTCTTTATAAGTCTTACCAATACTCATAACTTCCCCAACAGCTTTCATCTGTGTTCCTAGTTTATCTTGTGCACCTTTGAATTTTTCAAAAGCCCATCTTGCAAATTTAATAACAACATAGTCACCATCTGGTACATATTTATCTAAAGTTCCATATTTTCCACATGGAATTTCATCTAAAGTTAAACCAGCAGCTAACATAGCTGAAACAAGGGCAATAGGGAAACCTGTTGCTTTTGAAGCCAAAGCACTAGAACGTGAAGTTCTTGGGTTGATTTCAATAACAACAATTCTATCTGTTTTTGGATCATGTGCAAACTGAACGTTTGTTCCACCAATAACACCAATTGATTCTACAATTCTAAAAGCCTGATCTTTTAAACGATCTTGAACATCTTGAGAAATTGTCAACATTGGCGCACTACAGAAAGAATCTCCAGTATGCACACCTAATGGATCAATGTTTTCAATAAAACATACAGTAATCATATTGTTTTTAGCATCTCTGACAACTTCTACTTCTAATTCTTCCCATCCAAGAATAGATTCTTCAATCAAACATTCATGAACAAGACTTGCCTGTAAACCACGAGAAACAACTGTTTTTAATTCTTCAACATTATAAACAAGTCCTCCTCCGGCACCACCCATTGTATAAGCAGGTCTCACAACAACAGGATAACCTAATTTATCAGCAATCGCTAAAGCTTCATCAACTGTATTCGCAATTTCACTTCTTGCCATATCAATACCAAGTTCATTCATGGCTTTTTTGAATTCTAAACGGTCTTCACCACGTTCAATCGCATCAACCTGCACACCTAGAACTTTGACATTGTATTTATCTAAGACTCCGGCATTATGTAATTCAGCACATAAGTTTAATGCTGATTGTCCACCTAAGTTAGGCAATAAGGCATCTGGTCTTTCTTTTTCAATGATTTGTGTTAATCTTTTTAAATTCAATGGTTCAATATAAGTCACATCAGCAGTTTCTGGATCTGTCATGATTGTCGCTGGATTAGAATTGACTAAGACAATCTTGTATCCTAAACTTCTCAATGCTTTACATGCCTGTGTTCCTGAATAGTCAAATTCACAAGCCTGACCAATAATAATAGGTCCTGAACCAATAACTAATACTGTGTTTACATCTTCTCTTTTTGGCATATCTTTTCCTCCTTACCCATAAAAAAGACATATCAAATCAAATGATATGTCCTATAACAAATATAAAAAATAAGAAAAAGAAGACTCTGGAGAAACAGCTATTTGATTCGTTGTTTTTAAACCAAAATCCATCATTTTTCTCATTCCTTTCCTTATCCTTAATAAGTATATATTTTTGTATTTATACATTCAAGAAAATGATAAATAATAATCAAAAAGATAATATATTATCAATTTATTCTTGTGATTTCATATCCCTCTTTGGCAAATGTATCTATAATTCTTTGTATATGCTTTTCTCCATTGGTTTCACAAGTGACACGTAATTCCACTTCAGAGAAACGTGCAAAGTTCTTAAACTGGTTATGTTCCACACCAATAACATTCGCATTACATTGAGCTAAAACATGAGATACATATTCAAGTTCACCAGGTTTATCTAATAACTGTACAGTAAATGTAAAGACACGACCTCTAGCAATCAATCCTTTATTAATCATTGAAGAAATTGTTAAAACATCAATATTTCCACCACTAATCAAAGATACCACTTTTTTATTCTTTTCATTTAATTTCTTTAATGCTGCAAGAGATAAAATACCTGAATTTTCAGCAACCAGTTTATGTTTTTCCACAAGCAACAAGAACGCATCCATCAATTCATAATCAGAAACCGTAATAATACCATCCACATATTCTTTAATATAATCAAAAGTCATATCACCAATTTCTTTAACGGCTGTTCCATCCGCAATTGTATTGGCTTCTTTTAAAGCCACAACCTGATCTTCGTTAATAGCCGCTAAAGCACTGGCAGCACCTTCTGGTTCTACTCCAATAATCTTGATTGTTGGCTTGATTTGTTTGGCAGCACAGGCGATCCCTGAAATCAATCCACCACCACCAATTGGCACTAAGATAATATCTGCTTCAGGCAATTCATCAAGAATTTCTAATGCAATTGTTCCTTGCCCTTCAATGACATCTTCATCATTAAATGGATGTACAAAAGTATATCCATGTTCCTTTTGTAAATCACAAGCTTTCTGATAGGCTTCATCATAAACTTCACCAGCCAAAACAACCTCAGCCCCATGTGCTTCTGTTGCTTCTACTTTAATTAATGGTGTATGTTGAGGCATTACAATTGTGGCCTTGACACCTAACTTAGAAGCTGCATATGCCACTCCTTGCGCATGATTTCCAGCTGAAGAAGCAATTAAACCTTTAGCTTTCGCTTCATCATCCATTTTGACAATCTTATTATAAGCCCCTCTTATTTTAAAAGCACCTGTTCTCTGTAAGTTCTCAGGTTTAATATAAACCTGATTTTTACATTCCTTTGAAAAAGCTTCACTATATATTAAGGGAGTAGGAATAATGACTTCATCAACTCTCTTTTTGGCTTCTTGAAAATGCTTTAAATCTAACATATTGAATCTCCCTCTCTTTCATATATTTTCAACATTATAACATAACTCATTATAGATTTGAATTGATTTTTTTCATATTCATAAATACTATACTTATGATTTAGTTAAATACAAATTTATATATGAAAGAAATTAAAAATTTCATCAATACTTACAGGTCTATATTCATGCGCATCCACACCAACATCATATCTATAAATACCTTCTTCTCTCATTTTTAAATTATAACTCCTATCATTATGTTGATGTCCATGTAAATGAATAGAACCTCTAAAGGAATGATTCCACTCTAAAAAAGGATAATGTGATAAAACAAGAAATTTCTTTTGATACTTTAGTTCTTTATAATCACAGACTTCTTCAAACAAACATTCATCATACTTTTTATCATGATTCCCTTTTACTAATATTTTTCTTCCATTTAACTTTGAAATGATCTGATTAGCTTCATCTAAAGACAATTTCATTGTTAAATCTCCTAAGATATAGATAAAATCATTCTTTTTTACAAACTGATTCCAGTTTTGTATCAATGTTCTATTCATCTCATCAACATCTTGAAATGGTCTATTGCATAAACGCAGAGCATTTTGATGTCCTAAATGTAAATCACTTGTAAAATAAATCATTTGATCACCTCCATGACAATAAAAGGTATAGTTGATAAACCATACCTTTACGATAACACACCTTTCATGACATGTTAATATTTTATAAAGATTTTTCTGATATAAAAAGTCATATGAATAAGATACTATACTTATTTCCAATCTAAAATTAGTTTAATTCCTATAAAAAAACACAATTATCAGTAAACCTTATCATCACAAATGTATTTCAAATGACGTTTGTTATAAAAAGAGTATTTTTTTAAAAAAATAAACCTCTATAATATGAAATGAATCTCGTTATTAGAACACTCAAATAACAAAATTCTTCTCATATTTGTAGAGGCTTTTTTATTTAAATTGATTTAATTGTTCATCGTAGATGTAATCAATCTTTTGTAATGTTTGGATAACTTCATCCTGTGAAACATCCAAATCATCACATAATGATTCTAATGAATCATATTGATCTCTCAGTTTCATATTGATAAAACTTAAAAGCATGGCTGGATCTTTAGGTAACATTAGTATTCAACTCCTTCATAGATTTGTGATAAAACATATGCAATACCATCTTCATTATTTGATTTCGTTACGACTTTTGCACGTTGTTTCACTTCTTCAACTGCATTTTCCATCGCAACGCCAAGTCCTGCATATTCAATCATACTTAAATCGTTATAGCCATCTCCAAAAGCTATGACCTCCTCTTGTTTAATGCCTAAACTCTTAGCTAAACGATCAAGAGAAGCTGCTTTATCTATATTTTTGGCCATCACTTCTAAAAAGAATGGTGCACTACGATAAATACTTAATTCATTTCCAAAAGGCTTTTTAAATTCTTCTTCAATAGAAGCAATATATTCTGGTGTTCCCGTTAATAAAACTTTATGTATAGGATTTTCTAATATATCAATAAAAGATGAAACCTGATATTTTCTTATATCATTAATTTTTGCTTCAATGCAAACATACTCATCGTCAATATCTTCTGTATAGATACTATCATTTTTATATGTCATACAAGCTAAGTTGTATTGTTTAGCTTGTGTATACACCTTTTTAGCTTCTTCAATAGATAATGTTTGTTCATATACTGTTTCCTGATTCTGTACAGTTCCCACTCTGGCACCATTAAAAGAAAGTAAATATCCACCAAATTTATCCAACAATAATTCTTTAGCTTCATGTCTAAGTCCTGCTGTTGGTCTACCTGAAGCCAAAACAATCTTAACTCCCTGTTTTTGAACTTCGATTAAAGCTTCTTTTGTTTTAGCAGTGATTTGATTATCAGAATTCTTTAAAGTCCCATCTAAATCTAATGCGATTAATTTATATTTCATCATAACCTCCTGTTTTTTTACTATCTTATAAAATTTTGTATCATTTGTCTATATTCTATTTTCCAAGATAATCACATATTTTATAAGCATATTTATGGTATAATGACTATCAGGAGGGGATAAAAATGAATCTCAAAAACAAATTAAGAAATCAGATGATTATTCTCACAATACTATCATTCTTTATATTTCTCTTTTTCTTCTTGCGTATTAATGTTTATACTTATACACCTATCTTTCGTATAATCTATACAATCGTTTTTATAAGTATCATATTGATACAATGGATCATGTATTTTTCTCAAAATAAAAAAATACCAGCTATTCATGACTGGTTAGAAAACTTTCTTGCCAAACATCCAGATATTCAACATTTGCAATCTTTATCTTACGCTACAATATACGCTCAAAAACGTATCTTCGCCTTATTAGTCTATTATTTCTGTTTAAATATTATGGTTATTGTTTTTTCTTATTATATTATTATGCGTATTCTCTTTAATCAGCCGATAAACATGATTTTCTTGTTGTTTATAGTCTGTTTGTTGATAATTGTATTTGTATATGCATACATCTATACGCATATTGAAAAAACATATTATCAGTCCTATTTATATCAGGATTGTCAACTCTATATACAGATGACTTATCATCTTTGTTGTATCCCTGTCTTTCAAAAAGCAATCTTGAGTTACAATACACTTATGAATGTTTCATCAGCATTGGGAAGATTGGGTTATCCTCAGGAAGCTTATGATTTTTTACTTATATGGAAACAAAATGCCAAAAGACTTCCTATCCTCACAAAACTTTATTACTATGAACATTGCATTGCTCACTTAGCAATGCTACAGGATCTTGAAAAGTTTGAGGATGCTTATACAAAGTTTCAAACTCTTTATCAAAGTCATCCTCGTTTACACCAAAGAGAAAATATCAAAACATTAACTTTGATTGTTTCTCTTTATGTCGCTTATATTCATAATCAACCTGAAGAAGTCCTTCAACTCAAAAAACAAATACTATCATCTCATAATGATCTTCCACCTCAAATCAAAACAATTTTTGAATGGGCAGAAAACAAAACACAATTCATTTAATCAACATTATAAAGACTATGAACAAGGACAGACCTTTTACCATACGTATGACGTGAACGAACATATTCAAAAGGAGTCCATTATTTAAATACGTTACTTGTTGTACTTCAAGCATAGGTGTTGTTGGTGTACATTTTAAGTATTCGACTTCCAAGTTGTTTGGTAAATCAGCCCTAATCTTACGATTAGCACCAACAATCTTAAGTTTAAAATTTTCCTTTATATCATTATAAAACGAAGATAATAAAATCTCTTCTGTTAAATGGGGTATAACTTGAACTGGAACTTTTAAATATTCTATTAAATAGAGTTCTTTATCCAATAAACGCAGACGAAAACAAATTCCTATAAGAAGACCAAAAAGCGTCCAAATGGACGCTTTTAAGTCGTATTCAAAAAATTAATCATTCAATAAAAATATTTTTTATTTCAATACAAAGAAATGATTTATTACTTACACATCTTCGATACCTCTCTACAATTAAATACTATATAGTGAGTTCATTATATCAAAGCGAATCATCACTTAAATCAAAATACTTAATCAACTACGTCATTAATAATCAATCTATAGTGACTATGTTTTATCATCAAATGAATGAAACATTATCACCTTTTTAACGAAATACTCAAAATAGTTTCTAACTGTTTTAAAAAATAATCCTTACTTTCTTTTGTTGGTTTAGATGGACCTTTGATATGCTTATGACTTTTTCTTTGATGAGCCCCAATATAACGTCTTAATAAAAGCTCATCAATATTCTGTGATGTGATTTTTAGCCCTGAGACATGTAAAACATAAGCGCCTTTTCCTAATGCCAGGGCTGCCAACCCATAGTCTTGAGTAATGAGTAAATCCCCTTTTTTCAAATCAGATAAAATACGCATATCAACACTATCTTTACCAATTTCACATTCTATAACAGGATAAGGGGCATCCTTTAATAAATGGGCATAATCTAAATACACAAACATCTCTATTTGATAGTCTAATGTCAATTGATAAATGTCATTTTTATACATGGCAGCATCGCCATCAACAATCACTCTCATACAATATGTAGTGCCAAAATCAAAACCATAGCGACAATACCACCAATAAGTCCACCAATATGACCTGTTTTAGAAATACGTCTATCCATGAATGTATAAATCAGATTGATAATAATCACAAATGCAAAATCATTTAATACACTCATAAACGGACCACCTAAAATATATCCTAAAGCAATGATGGCTCCAAAAAATCCAAAAACAACACCACTGGCTCCAATCGTTAAAGTCTGATAATAACGTGATGAAATTTGTGATGCACTATAACTTAATAATGAACTTAATATCATGGATATAATAACCAGATACAAGTAAGGAACTGTTCCTAGACAAGCCTCTAGAAAATGTCCTACCTGATATAATGCATATGCATTCATTAAAAAGTGAAAGAATTCTGCATGTATAAAGTGACATGTTATAAAACGCCAATATTGATGACGTTCTTGAATATAAGGAGGATAAAATCCTCCTAATTTTAATGCACAACTCCATTTATCATCATGTTGTATAAACTGAATATATATAAATATAACTGCACAAATTAATACATAAATATTAGTTATCATCTTCTACCTCTATAACTGTAATTGTTCTTACGACTTGTGTCGTATTTCCATCTTTATCACTAACCGTATACATAATCTCATAGATTCCTGGTACCTGATTATCAACATGTCCATCGACAATCAGACGTGATGTAATATCTCCTTCAATATCATCTGTCGCATAAACACCATCATATAAATCCACACTCTCTCCAACATGAATTTCAAGGTTTTCAATACCTTTAATTGTTGGTGCAATAGCATTTTTTTCTACAACAACCTTGACTCTTAAAGAACTTGACTGGTTGCCATGCTGATCTTCTACAATGATACGTTCAATCTGTGTTCCTTCAATTTCAAAAGATTTTGTTTCACTCTTTTTACCACTTTTTTCATCATAGAAATAAACCTTTGTAAGTGAATGGTCTTCAACATTTTCAATCAAGTCTTCAGCTTGAAGTGTTTCACCTAACTGAACATGCCATTCTACTTTCTTTAATTGAAACTTAGGTTTAATTGTATCTTCTACCACAATCTCAAAATATTGTGTTTCATTAAAATAAGTAATAGATGCCTGATATGTTCCAACTTCCTTTGAAACATGTGATAAATCTAATTTCACATTTTTTAAGACTGAATGATTCGCATTGACATATTCACTAACCTCTGTAGGAATAACTTGTCCATATTGAAATGTAAAAACATTTCTTTTTAATTTAATTGGGGAAATTGTTAATGCTAAATAAATTAATATTGTATCAACAAGAATAAAAAAGCTTAAAATTGAAACAATAATTTTATTCTGCATAGTATACACCCCCTATTAAATATTATATCACTAAAATATGAAATTTTTGTGTCTAATGCTTTTTCTTTTGAAAAAAGAAGGGATTACCCTTCTAATCTTGATAAAACTTTTGTTTTTCCAAGCAAAGCAATTGATTTTGTTAAATCTGGTCCATGCATAATACCAGTCGTTGCAATACGAATTGGCATATATAACATCTTTCCTTTTGCTTTCGCTTCTTTTTGTGTTGCTTTAATACATGCAAAGATATGATCTGCATCAAATTCTTCATCTGACAATTGTTCTAAATGTGATTTAAACACTGCTAATGTATTTGGAATAGATTCATCCTGCATAAATTCTTGAGCTTCTTCATTGATCTGCATGTCATCTTCAAAGAATAATGCAACCTGTTCAACAATTTCTTCACCATAACTGATATGATCACGATGAACATCAATTAACTGTCTGATCCATTCATCACTCTTATCAGATAAATCATAAGCCTTTTGTAAGAATGGTAAACACAAATCAACCAATTCATCTAAAGTTTTTTCTTTTAAATATTGGCTATTCATCCATTTTAATTTATCGTTATCAAAAATAGCCCCTGATTTAGAGATACGATCAACACTAAATGATTGAATCAATTCATCCAATGTAAACAATTCTTTTTCTTCTTTTGGTGACCATCCTAACAATGCAATATAATTTAAAATAGCTTCACTTAAATATCCTTTTGAAATTAAATCCTGATAAGAAGCATCCCCATTACGCTTACTTAATTTATGTGTTTCATCTTTCATCACAGGTGGACAGTGAATATAAACTGGTGGTTCCCATCCAAATGCCTGATATATCAAATTATATTTAGGTGTAGAAGATAAATATTCATTTCCTCTAACAACATGTGTAATATTCATTAAATGATCATCAACAATATTAGCAAAATTATATGTTGGATATCCATCACTCTTTAACAATACACCTTCAGATAATCCCGCATTTTCAACTTCAATATGTCCATAAACTTCATCATCAAAAGAAGTGACTCCTGTACTTGGAATTGTTTGTCTGACAACATATTTTTCACCATTAGCAATTCTTTGTTTTGCTTCTTCTAAAGATAATGATTTACATGGATCGATATATCCTAATTCTTCATGATCAGCATTTTCTTTTTTCGCTTCTTCAATTGTTTCTTCATCACAGAAACAATAATGTGCACCACCTAATTCTACTAATTTATCAGCATATTCTTTATAAATAGCTAATCTTTGTGATTGAATATAAGGTCCTACATCTCCTGGTTTATCTGGTCCTTCATCATAATGTAAACCTGTCTTATCAAGAACATCATAAATCATATCAACTGCCCCAGCAACTTCTCTTTGCTGGTCAGTATCTTCAATTCTTAAAATGAAATCCCCACCATCATGTTTTGCAATCAAATATTCATACAAAGCTGTTCTTAAATTCCCAATATGCATATAACCTGTTGGACTTGGGGCAAATCTTGTACGTACTTTACTCATTTTCTCTATCCTTCCTTATTTAATAATACAACACTCTGGGCAACAATACCTTCTTTTCTTCCAACAAAGCCCATCTTTTCGCCTCTTGTGGCTTTAATATTAACTTGTGTGATGTCACAATGAAGAACACGAGCAACATTGTCTTTCATCTTGGCAATATGTGGAGCCATCTTAGGTTCTTCACACAAAATTAAGCTATCAATATTTCCAATCTGGTAACCTTCTTTTTTCATCATCTGATACGTATATTCTAATAATAACATGGATGAAATCCCTTTGTATTTTGGGTCTGTATCTGGAAAATGCTTTCCAATATCACCAAGTCCCATGGCACCAATAATACTTTCAATAATCGCATGAAGCAAAACATCCGCATCGCTATGTCCTTTTAAACCTTTTTCGTAAGGAATTTCCACACCACCTAAGATAAGTGGTCTACCTTCTACTAACTGATGAATATCAATAGATTGTCCAATTCTCATCATACACATCACCCTTTCTGCCCTATTCTAGCACAAATAAGATGAATATACAAAACTATATCTTATGAAACTGTTTTATATTTTCAAAAAATATGGTAAACTAAAGCATATATTGAAACAAGGAAGGTTGGACACATGGATAATAAAGAAGTTATAAGTAAAAATTTTATTGAAAGAATTATAGATAAAGATTTAGAGGAAGGAACATATACAAAAGTTGCTACACGTTTTCCACCTGAACCTAATGGATATTTACATATTGGACATGCGAAGTCTATCTTATTAAATTATGGACTCGCTAAAAAATATAACGGAACTTTTAATCTTCGTTTCGATGATACAAATCCAACAAAAGAAAAGACTGAATTCGTTGACTCTATTGTTAAAGATGTGGAATGGTTAGGTGCTCATTATGATGGTGAAATCAAGTTTGCTTCTGATTATTTTGAAGATATGTATGAAGCTGCAGTGAAGTTAATCAAAAAAGGAAAAGCCTATGTTTGTGATTTAACAGCCGAACAAATCAAAGAATACCGTGGAACATTAACAGAACCAGGAAAAAATTCACCTTATCGCGATCGTAGTATTGAAGAAAACCTTGATTTGTTTGAAAGAATGAAAAATGGTGAATTTGAAGATGGAAGCAAAGTCTTACGTGCTAAAATTGATATGGCTTCACCAAATATCAATATGCGTGATCCGATTATTTATAGAATTGCCAGAATGACACATCATAACACTGGTGATCAATGGTGTATTTATCCAATGTATGATTTTGCTCATCCTATTGAAGATGCGATTGAACATATCACTCATTCTATCTGTACACTTGAATTTGAAGATCACCGTCCTTTATATGATTGGGTTGTCCAAGAACTTGAATATCCTGAACCACCAAAACAAATTGAATTTGCAAAACTTTATTTAACAAATGTCATTACTGGAAAACGTTATATTAAACGTTTAGTTGATCAGGGTATTGTTGATGGATGGGATGATCCACGATTAGTTACCATTGCTGCTTTAAGAAGAAGAGGATTTACACCTGAATCATTAAAGAATTTCATGGATTTAGTTGGTGTCGCAAAAAGCAATTCATCAGTTGATTATGCAATGCTTGAATATTGTATTCGTGATGATTTAAAACCAAAAGCACCTCGTGTTATGGCTGTTTTAGATCCTATTAAGCTTGTGATTGACAACTACCCAGAAGATCAGGTTGAATACTTAGATGCGCAAGTGAATATGGAAAATCCTGAATTAGGTGTAAAACAAATTCCATTCTGCAGAGAGTTATGGATAGATAGAGATGACTTTATGGAAGAACCACCTAAAAAATATTTCCGTTTATTCCCAGGTAATGAAGTCCGTTTAATGAATGCTTACTTTGTTAAATGTGTAAGTTATGAAAAAGATGAAAATGGAAAAGTGACTGTTGTACATTGTACTTATGATCCAATCACAAAAAATGGAACTGGCTTTACAGGTCGTAAAGTCAAAGGAACAATTCATTGGGTACCAGTACCTTTCGCAAAGAAAGTCACTGCCAGATTATATGAAAATCTTGTGGATGAAGAAAAAGGTGTTTACAATGAAGATGGAAGTGTCAATTTAAATCCAAATTCATTAACAGTTGTTGAAAACTGTTATATTGAACCAGCTATTGAAGATGCAAAACCTGGAGATTCATTCCAGTTTGTAAGAAATGGATATTTCTGTGTTGACACAAAAGATTCTACTGATGATCATCTTGTCTTTAATAGAATTGTCTCTTTAAAAAGTTCATTTAAATTACCAAAGAAATAAGATGGGGGCTACCCATCTTTTTTATGTACTTTCTGATATATTTTTTGCATTTGTAAATCCGTTAATGCCATACAACTGGCACATTGTTGGAGTTCTTCACAAATATCCTGTGATACCTGATCTTTGTTTTTATATAAAATTTCATGTTCTAAACTGGCCCAAAAATCCATTGCAATTGTTCGCATTTGAATTTCGACTAGAAGCTTCATTTTTCCAGATTTCAAATAAACAGGTACCTCTAATACAAGATGCAAAGAGCGATAACCTGTATCTTTAGGATAATCAATATAATTCATTTTCTTTACTAATATAATATCATCATGCATGATTAATAATTGAGAAATATATTGAATATCATTAATATAATGACAAATAACTCTTAAACCAGCAATATCATTTAACTTTTCTAAAGATTGTCTTTCTAAAGGATATTGCTTTCGTTGCAGTTTGTCTATGATGCTTTCAGGAGATTTAATACGTGATTGAATATTATGAATGGGACTATATCCATTTTCACACTTCAATTCATCATCAATACTTTCTAACTTCATTTTCATGACTTTAATAGCCTGTCGATAAGGCTGCATTATTTTCCAAAAAGTCTTATGATCATTCAATTCATCTTTCAAGTCCATAACATCACCCAATCATCATTGTACGTCAGATTATGAAAAGGATTATCATATAAATATGTGAAAAAATAAAACAGAGAATTAACTCTGCTTTATCATATAATCTGTTAAATTAATACCATGTTTCATAGCATATAGAACATGATTTTTATCATTGATATGAGCCACTTTTGCTTCTAAGATAGTCGCAATATATCTGGCATCATCATCTAAAATCATCGGCCAGAAAAAGTAGAATCTTGTCCCATCTTTAAAGAAAAACTCAAAATCAGGAACATAGACTTCATAGGCAACAAGGCTTGCTCCCATGGCATTCATATATTTACGATTTGCATAAACATTGACTTTTTCAATATCTTCATAACGATAATAATGCATAATCTTTTCATCTTTACCCGTCAACACTGCAAAGAAATATTTTAAATTATCCATCATTCCTTTAAATTCATAATAGCGAATACCATCTCTTAAAAATTCTACAGACTGGTCTAAAGAGTTATCTAACATCATGGATGGGCCTGTTGCACGATTAGCCACTCCAATCGACACAATGGTTAAAGTGATAAACATTAAAGCAAAAAGAGTCCACCATATCCAAGACTGTTCTATAACAAGTCTTAACCAGATCATGACTGTTCCTGTCAAAAATAATGAACCTAATACTTCATAAATAATTTGTCTTTTAGCCCATGCCTTTGTTAGCTTTCTTCCTAACGATACAGTATTGGTTGTTTTTTGAATACCTAACTTCCAATGATGTGAGGTTTCTTCAATATCCTGTAAAGCTGGAATTAATGGTAAATCTTTATCATGATAGTTATCAATCGTTTTTTTAATTTCTTTCATATTTTCTATTTGATTATCCAAATGAATCTGATTGACTCTTAAACATTCATGAAAATCTAAATGTCCATTAACAATAGCTTTAACATCATCAATAGAAATATTTAATCCTCTTAAAAATTTAATTAATTTTAAGACCTGTAAATCTTCATCACTATAGTTACGATAACCATTATCATCTCTTTGAGGAGTAATAAAACCTTCTTTTTCATAATAACGAATGGTATGTTTACTTAGCCCTAATTCTCTTTCTAAATCACTTGTTTTCATATTATTTCCCTTCTTTCTACTTATATTGAACACTATGGAGTCACTCTACAGTCAAGAGTTTTTTTGATTTGATTGAAGTTTTTTCACTTTTTATAACAATATGATAAAATAGAATTATAAAGAAACATAGAAAGGAGAAAAACTTATGAAAATTTTATTATGTTGTAAAGCAGGTGTGACTTCTAATATGTTTGCCTCTGCCTTAAAAGATGAAGCTTCTAAAAAAGATATGGAAGTTATCATTTGGGCAACTGCAGAAACAATGATTGAATATTCTATTGAACAAGCAGATTTAATTCTTGTTACACCACAGCTAAAAAGCTCCGTATCTAAATTTGAGGATCTTGCCAAAGCTGGAACTCCTGTTATTTTGATCAGTGATGAAGATTTTGTTCAATTCAATGCAAAGAAAGTTTTAGAAGAAGCACTTGCCAGTCTTTCATAATGATGACACTTGATCAGCTGGAAAAAGAATTCCAGCTTTTCTTCTGGCTATAGTTTGAACTTTACAAACTGTTAAGCTATGTTTCAACATCTCATAACATCTTTGATAATCTTGATTTTGATACATATCTACAAATGCCTGCATTTCAGCATACATAACATGTTGATGTTGATGATCTGTTCGTATGCTTGTTCCATCATGATTAACCCATTCAACAGTCTTGATAAAACTTGATGGTGTATCCACATAAAAATATCCTTTTTCTCCTTGAATGGTATTGAATGAAGGCGATTGACAATCTTTCGCCCCAATACATACACATTGAAAATGTGGATATTGTAAGACAAGAACACCCGATGTATCAATATGATGTTCAATACAAGGATAATAATGGATATCCTGTGGTTCTCCAAATAATCCCACAACAAAATGAATATTATAAATATTGATATCCATCAATGCGCCACCTGATTTGGTATAATCAAATACCGGCAAAATATCTCCTTCAAGAAATTTTTGATAGCGTGATGAGTACTGACAGAAATGACATTGTACAATCTTGATATTTCCTATTTCATGAAGATGATCTTTTATATATTGATAATGAGGTAAATATTGATTTGTAATAGCTTCCCATAAAAACAAATGGTTTTCCATGGCGATTTTTTGAAGAAATAATGCTTCCTGATAAGTCGATGTCATTGGTTTTTCTATAATAACATGTTTATGATGTTGCAAAGCCTTTTTAGCAAATTCAAAATGCAAATGATTGGGTAATGCGATATAGATAGTATCGACATGGTGATCATTTAATAATTGTTCATAATTTGTAGAATAACGTTCAAAACCATATTGTTCTACAATCTGTTTTAGCTTTTCCTCACTTCTTTGAGTTCCTGAAATATAAATGAGCTGAATATCTTTGATTTCATGAATAAAGGAAAGAAATTCACCCACAATCATACCACTTCCTACAATTCCCAGTTTCATCATTTACACCTTTTGTACCGCAATCAGCAACATCATAGGTCTACGCATTTCATCTTTCATACCATCCATATTCATCATTTCTAAAGGTGGTTGAGGTTCAACAACATGTTGAATCATGAAGCCATGTTTCATGAGCGTTTCAAGATATGTCGTCAAAGTACGATGATATTTCACCACTTTTTCTTGTAAAAAGACAGCTTCACGTTGTCCTTCATAAAAATAACGATCAACTGGAAAATGTAAAATATTCCCATTTTCATCGTAATACCAATCCTGATTTCCATAAGATGTGAAAACAGGATGCTCGACTGAAAACACAAAATTTCCACCCTTTGTTAACCAATTGGCAATATGTTGAACCAATTGTTCATAATCTTTGACATAATGTAATGCCAATGAACTGAAAACCACATCAAAACTATCAGGTTCTAATGTTAAATCTTCCATAGCGATTTGACGATATTCTATTTGAGGATGTGCATGCTTTTGTTTGGCCGTTTCTAGCATACGTTTAGAAATATCAACACCCAAAACATATTGCGCATGATGTTCCATCGCATATTGACAATGCCACCCATATCCACAGCCTAAATCTAAAACTCTTTTTCCTTGAAAATCTGGCAGTAGCTTTTCAAATTCATGCCACTCACCAGCTCCTTGAAGTCCGTAAATAGAACGATACATTTGACTATATTTTTCAAAAAAGACTTCATCATCATATTTATTCTCTTTCATAAATAACCTTCTTTCCCTTTTATCTTAGCATATCCATGAAAAAAAGCATATGTTTTTCACATACGCTTAATGACTTATATTCTCCCCATATCTTTTTAAAATGATTGAATCTGCTTCTTAACTTCATCTAAGTCTGAATTGCATAAAATCGGCAAAGCATCTACTAATTGCTCTGGAGGGAGATCCCACCATTTCCACTGTAATAAAAGTTCAATCAATTCATCATCAAATCTTTTTCTAATGAATCGCGCTGGATTACCACCAACAATAGTATAAGGCTCGACATCTTTTGTCACAACACTATGTGCTCCAATAATAGCGCCATCACCAATATGTACGCCTGGCATAATGACACAATGTCGCCCAAACCAGACATCATTGCCAATGACTGTATCTCCTTTAAATGGTAACTGGGATAAATGATCAGGAACTCGTTTTGCCCATTCACCACCCATCACAGCAAATGGATATGTCGACACACTATTGATACGATGATTGGCTGAACCCATAATAAATTGTGTTCCAGAAGCAATCGAACAAAATTTCCCAATAATCAGATGATCGCCAAATTCAGGATAATTAAATAAAATATTATTTTTTTCATAATGAATCGCATCTTCATCATCATAGTAAGTATATTCACCAATTTCAACATGACTTGCTTTCACAACATTTTTAATAAAACAAGATGTTAAATATTCATTCGCAAATAAAGCTTTTGGATCAGGTATTTTCATTCATTATTCACTTCTTATATTCTATTTTTTATAACCACACCCTTTCCTTCTCTATGAACCACTGCTATGGCCTTCTTTAAACGTAATTCTTTCATGATGAAACTGCTTTTTTATGATTTTTATATATATAGGTTATCATAAAACCTTTCATTCTTCATTACAAATTCTTTAAATCTTTTAGAAATAAACAAAGATTATCAAAGTGAATGAACTTTGAAAAATAATTTTCATAATCAAAAGTATAATGATTCTTTTTTATGAGAAAAATATTTCTTTTCAATATCAAGTTATACCATCTCTTCTTTTTTTATCTATAATCATAAGTGATGATAGATATAGTGAGGTGAGCAAGATGGATCATTTTTTATCTGAATGTCAATATGAAATCCTTTATCAGTGGTTAAAACATCATTTACCTAACGGTTTTATAGATTCAAAGAATGAATGGGCCCATTCTTTAACCACGATATATAAACAATATCATATTGAAATTTCTTTCTATGATAATGGTGTCATTGAAGAAACAATCAATGATACAAGTAATGGGGATGTTGTATACTATATACATTTCTTATTCTTAAATTTTAATCAGAGCGTTAAATTTTAAAAGACTTTCTTATATATCTCAAATCTCTGACAATTCAAAAAAAGAACATCCTCATTTGTTGTAGTTGTGGTTTAACATCTTCTTTATTTGCTGAAAAGTTAGAAGAAAATTTTAAAAAGCAACATATGAATGTACATATTGAAGCATGTGATATTCACACCTTGGCAAATAAATCATCAAATTATGAACTTGTTTTATTAACACCTCAAGTTCATTATTACAAACCACAATTATTACAATTGATCGACAAACCTATTATTACAATTCCGACTACAGATTATGCCTGTCATAATTACAACCACATTATATCTATCATAGATTCCTATTTATTGAAGGAGGACATATAACATCATGAATATATTATTAGTCTGCTCTGCTGGTATGTCTACAAGTTTACTTGTGACAAGAATGTTAGACTATGCCAAAGAAAAACAAATCAATGTTCACATTGAAGCACATCCTGTTGGTGAGGTTGAAAGCTATGGGCAAGATGCTGATGTCATTTTATTAGGACCTCAAGTTCGTTTTCAACTTTCTCATATCAAATCACGTTTCCCAGAGAAACCAGTTGAAGTCATTGATATGCGTGATTATGGTATGATGGATGGTCAAAAGGTTTTGAATCATGTTTTAGAAATGATGAAGTAAAGGAGTAAAAAACTATGAAAAAGATACTATTAGCCTGCAACGCAGGAATGTCAACAAGTTTGCTTGTTTCTAATATGCAAAAATATGCTAAAGAAATTGGAATTGAAGTTATGATTGAAGCTATGCCTGTGCTACAGGCAGAAAAGTCATGGTAAGATTGGGATATTATTTTGTTAGGACCTCAAGTCAGACATGTGATTGGTAAATTCAAGGAAACTGTTCAAGATCAAATTCCTGTTCTTGTGATTGACATGCGTGACTATGGATTAATGAATGGAAAAAATGTTTTAAACACTGCTTTAAAAGCATTAGAAGAATAATAACCAAAAAAGAAACTCTCACTTTTGTGAAAGTTTCTTTTTAGTCTGTATAATGTTTCAAACGACTTTCCAGATTTTTTTCATAATCCCTATTAAAATAACTGGCATATATACAATCCAATAAATATTGTAAAGATATGCGGGATGAAAAAGATGCTATTTTTTCTTCAGAATCTTCATAGGGTGAAAAATACAAATGATAATCAACATCCTTAGCAAAAGGTATTTCAATAGTAGATGAAATCAAAATCATTGTCACACCTTTTTCTTTTAAAATCTGAACTATCTCATTCATATGAGGTGTCCTTCCAGCATAACTGATCAGCATCACAACATCACCTTTTTGACAAGAATACGCATACCAATGCTGATAATATCTTTCTTTCGCAACATCAATACGTAAACCTAATTCCAGCATATTCTGTTGAAAGCATTCTGCCATAAAGTAATTACCAATAGATGAAAAAATAATAATATGGTTCGCATTATATAATGCCTGTATGACTTTTAAAAAAACCTTGAGATCAATAAGTTCAATTGTAGAACGAATTGTCTGGTCATATAAAGAAGACATCTTTTCCATAATCTGATGATGAGTATCATGTTTTTGAAAAGGATAATTATAGTCAACTTCTTTGTCTTTATGAGAATAATTGTCTAGTTGTAAAGATACTTGTACTTTTAACTGATTGAATCCTGATAAACCTAATTTTTCAACAACTCTATAAATTGTCGAAACAGAAACATAACTCTTTTTTGCAATATCTTGTACATCACACTGCACAATATCACGGGGATGATTTAAAATATATTCAGCAAAAATCTTTTCTCCTTCTGTGAAATGATGTTCATTTTTTATTTTAGCAAAAATATTCATAAATGACCTTCTTTCAATCATGTTTTGTCATTGTTTCATAGTAATACAATTTCTTATCAATGTTGTTTTGATAATCCAATCTAAAATAACAAGTATAAAGACAATCAAGTAAATACAATAATGATAAACGTGTTGCAAAAGATGAAATCTTATTATAGTGATCTTCATATGAACTCATATATAAAATATGCTGAGCATACTTTTCTAAAGGATTTTCTAAAGTAGATGTAATCAAGATCATCGGTGTCTTGTTTTTCTTTAACATTTGTGCAATATGTTCACTGGAAGTTCCTCTCCCACCAAACGAAATGACAATCGCCACATGATTTTTATCACTACTGACAGCTGATAAATTCTGCTGATAATCTTCAATGGGAACATTGACCAAAACCCCAATCTCCTGCATCTGAAATTTAAAATTCTCAGCAAAGAAGATATTTCCAGCTGAAGTATAAATATCAATCATTTGAGCTTTTTTTAATAGACTTGCTGATAAACGAAGCTGTTCTAAGTCTAAAAGATTTAAAGTTGATGTCACTGTTTGTTTATAAACATCTTTAAGTTTATGTGCAATCTGATATTGTGTTTCATTTTGCTTAATTGGATAATTATAATCAAAATCTTCAGATTCTTTTAAATAATCTTCAATAGATGCAGAAACCTGTAATTTTAAATCGGATAATCCTGTGATTCCTAATTTATGACAGAGTCGATAAATAGTTGATATAGATACATAACATTTTTCAGCTATTTGTGTAGCATTATATTTCATAAAATCATCTGTATGTTGTTTCATATATGCAACTAATACTTTTTCATTATCTGTTAAATCAATAATTTGGTCTAATTTATTAAAAATGTTCATAAGAATCACCTCATGAACATTATAATTGATATTTTTCAATTTCACAATTTTATTTTATTTCAGGCATGTATTTATATAATGATTCAGCAATTCCATCTTCATCATTAGATAATGTAATATCATCAGCAATATCTTTTAAATCCTGAACAGCATTAGCCATAGCAACTCCTGTTCCAGCATATTTCACCATAGATGCATCATTATGTCCATCACCAAAAGCAATCATTTCATCTTGTGTATAACCCATTGGTTTTAAAACTGAATCAAGTGCTTTGGCTTTATCAATTCCTTTTGCTGTAAATTCAAAATAGAAATCACCAGTAAACATACAGCTTAAAGTATCTTTAAAAGGTGCTTCCATTTCTTTATAATGTGCCTGTAAATATTCTGGATCAGATGTTGTTAAAATCTTGTTAAGTGGGAAATCAACAAATTCAGCTAAATCATCAACTTCACATAATTTATATTTTCCACCACGTGATTCATATTCCATGACATTAAATGGTTTTCCATTCCATTGAATCATATTATCATAAACATTTGTTACATACATGTATTCCCCTTTATCAATCATAGGGCGTACACGATCAAATTTTTTCATATGTTCCAAAACAGCTTTAGCTTCTTCTACACTTAAAGCCTGATTAAATAAGACTTCATCTGTTTCACAATCCACAACTTTAGACCCATTATAACAAACCAATAATCCATGATGTTGATCCATCTTTAATTCTCTTGCAAAATCTCTTAATCCTGATGTAGGTCTTCCTGAAGCTAAAATCAAAATAGCCCCTGCTTCTTCTGCTTTAATTAAAGCTTCTTTTGTTTTAGGTGTAATCACTTTTTGACTATTAGAAAGTGTCCCATCCACATCCATAATAATAACTTTTATTGACATAAATTCTTCCTCCTTCATCGCTGGTTCATTTTATCATTTTTCTCATATCCCACTCAACAAAACGAACAAAAGATGAAAAAAACATGTCAAAAAATAATCAAATTATTTTGATTGATGCGAAAAGTCTATCAAAGAATTGACCTTCAATGCTCTCATGACTTTTTTTGATAAGTCCATATTCTATCAACTTCATTATGAAACCTCGTGACATATAACCAATGAAATAAAAACGTATTCAAAAATATATTCACAAAAGCAATTAACCAGGCACTTTCATAGACATAGAAAACAAGAAAATAGATAAACCCTGATAAAGCAATGATAATAGGTATAAAAATCATATTATATATTATAAGATTAATAGCTATTGTTTCCTGCATATATTGAAAATGTGTCTTGATATGTTTTATCAGCAATAAAAGTATCACAATCACAAAAAATATATCAACAGGATCAAAGAAGATTGATTTTTCAAATTCTAAAAGGATATACAAGAAATCTTCAGTAACTTGACCATACCATCCTTGATTATAAGCAAAGATAATCATCAAAATACTGACAATATTAAAAACAAAGTTCACGACATGATAATTCATGTTATTCATAATTGCATATTTTTTTTTTAAAAATCTAGATTTTTGTTGAGTGAATTGTCTTTCACCATTTAAAATTTCATCCACATTCACTTGAAAATATTTTGCCATATCAATAATGACATCATAATCAGGCATATTCTTGCCATTTTCTCAACGTGATACAGTTCTATGATTGACACCTAATATTTGAGCTAATTCTTCTTGAGTTAAAGAATGACTTTGACGCAATTCTTTAATAAAGCTTCCAATCTTTTTTTGATTCATACGCTTCATCCTCCTTTGTTATATCGTAACATTTTCACATAAAAAAGGATACGACACAAAGTGAGAATAAAGAAAAAAGTCCTTAAAAAGGACTATAAATACTCAAAAACATCTAACAAAGAATCAATACATGTAATATCTGGATCTTCAATGTCTTTATGTCCAATCAGGAAAGCACGCATTCCAACACTTTTCGCTGATTGCATATCTTTGTTGTAACTATCTCCTATATAAACCGCTTCGCTTGCTTTTAATTTTGTTATTTCTAGTGCTTTTTCAAACATTTCTTTGGCAGGTTTATAATAATGTGTTGTTTCACTGGAAATAATACCTTTTGGTTTTAATTCCAAATTTTTCATATTTTCTTCTACATACTGTAAATCATTATTCGTAATAATATATATAGGTAAAGGACATTGTTCAAAAAAATCATAAGAATCATCATATGCTGGTGTATGAATCCAATGTTGTACAAGTAAATCACAATAATGCTGACTATCTCCCTGTAAACCTATTTGATCTTTAATACTTTCAAATGCTTCAAAAGCTATTTCATACTCATTTTTATAATCTTTTCCATTATAATGCATAACTAATTCATCATGTTTTTGATACCACATTTCTCCTAGTTTTTGTGGATCTTTTTCATTTGAATTTTCTACACATTCATCTAATAATTTTGTTAACCATTCACTTGTGTCATATACCAATGTTCCCATATGATCAATGAATATCGCCTTTAACATGATTAACCTCCTATCAATTCACTTTGCTTATACAAAGTACAAACTTTTTGAATTTTTTGACGTGTTGCTTCAACTTGCTGTAAATCACAAACCCTTGCATGTGTTGGACAAATTGAAACACAACGCATACATGAAATGCATTTTGTTTCATCAGTGACTTGTAAATGATGACAATCAATGGCTTCTACAGGACAAAGTTTAGCACATAATCCACATTTTGTACACTGAGAAGTTGCTTTTGGTTTGAGTCCTCCATGGAATTCCTTATAAGGTCTATGTCCTGGAACTTCAATAGGGTGAAGATTGTTTTTTAAAGTTTCTATTAACTTTTGAATATGTTGATAATCTTCCTGATTAGGTCTTCCTTTCGCATAATCGTGGACAATAGAATGTTCACAAACAACAGCCATTGCACCTTCACAAATAAATCCTAATTCATCTAAAGTATCTTTTAATTCTATAAATGTATCATCATAATGTCTATTTCCATAAGTCACAACGAGAATAACAGGTGTCTGATTTCCTTTCAATAATTTTAATCGTTCTACAGCAATAGATGGAACTCTTCCACCATATGATGGGACACCTACAATACATAAATCTTCATGTGAAAATTCATGTGTTGAAAAATCCGTTCTTGATAAATCATATTCCTGTATAGGTTTATCCCATTGTTTTCCTATAAATCGTACAAC
Source organism: Massilimicrobiota sp. SW1139 (assembly GCF_012027715.1). Lineage (NCBI taxonomy): Bacteria > Bacillati > Bacillota > Erysipelotrichia > Erysipelotrichales > Erysipelotrichaceae > Massiliimicrobium > Massilimicrobiota sp. SW1139. The sequence goes on from NZ_SJOR01000003.1 coordinate 101,256, forward strand.
TTCCTGAGTACTTCCTGTACCACTAAAATAAATAAGATGAATAGACATATACATTCCTCCTATGCATATCACTATTCTAACATATTTTCCAAGACTTTCCATTAACAAATATTCAATATTCAAAAAATCACTATTTATGAGCTATAACAGTTTGTTGAATATGAAGCTTAAAAATATATGCTTTAAGCAATTTTTGTGGTATCATATGTCTGTATGAAAAAATATTTTCAAATTGATCTAAAAAAGAAGAAAAATGAACTTTTTTTGCGTATATGAATAATAGGAGGTATGATTCATGTCTCAAAAAAAGTACAAGCTTCAAAAGATTTTTGATATTCGTATCAGAACATTATTTAAAAATCATCATATCGTGGTCGATTTTATCAATGGTATCCTTTTTTATGGAAATGCAATCATCAGATGATTATGGGTGTCATGACATTGGTTGTCTATTACGAACAAAAGAAATGGAGTGCTCCTAGAGCATACGAGGACATGATGAAGCCCATACCTCCTGTTTTCAAAAACTATATGAATGTTGCATCCTATCCACTCATTGAAATGAGATACCTGGACCCAGAAAGATTTCACACTCAAGAACTTAAAGAGCTTATTACTGGATTGAAATATTTGTACAATCATCAATATGATGAAACTCATGATATAACAGTTAGTCATGAAATCGCAATCTCACTCGCAGCACTTACAAAAAACACACAAATTTATGAAAAGGTAAAGGATAAAAAGATTGATATGTGTCAAGCTATCAGAGATTATGGAAAAGAAAATCTAAGAATAGGAAAAAAAGAAGGTATCATCCAAACTTTAATTAAACAACTGCAATCAAAATTAAGATTTCTTTCAAAAGATACCCTTGCAAAAATCGAATCATGCAATCAAGAACAACTTGATTTACTTACAATACATATTTTTGATATTCATAGTGAAAAAGATATTCTTCGTTATTTATCTTTTGATTAATGTATATTTGATAGATGGATTATTTAAAAAAGCTCATACTTTATATGTAAAAAGAACATTCTATTTTTGAATGTTCTTTTCATCGTATTTTTTATGATAAGCAGCTGTAATCAAACCTTGAAATAATGGTTCACTACGATTAGGACGTGATGAAAATTCTGGATGGAATTGACACGCTACAAAATAAGGATGATCTTTCAGTTCAATAATTTCCACAAGATTTCTTTCTGGATTCTTACCTGAAAAAATAAGTCCATGTTGTTCCAAGATATCTTTATATTTATTATTAAATTCATAACGATGTCTATGTCTTTGTTGAATCAAGTCTTTGCCATATAGTTCATGAACACGACTTCCTTTTAATAACTCACAATCATAATTTCCTAGTCTTTGTGTACCACCCATATCATCCAATGTCTGATCACTCATTAAATGAATTAATGGTGTTGCACACATCTCATCAAATTCAATAGAGTTGACATCTTGAAGTCCACAGACATGTCTTGCAAACTCAATAGAAGCCAATTGCATTCCTAAACAAATACCTAAAAATGGAATCTTTTCTTCTCTTGCAAAGCGAATAGCTTTAATCATTCCTTCAATACCACGTTGTCCAAATCCACCAGGAACCAAGATACCATCTGCTCCCTTTAACATGTCTCCTACATTTTCATCATTAATGTCTTCAGCATTAATCCAATCAATATGTACGGTACTATTTTCATAATAACCTGCATGGCGTAAAGCTTCATTAACTGATAAATAAGCATCTGGTAATTGCACATATTTTCCAACCATCTTGATTGTTAATTCTTTATTAAGACCTTTAACACGTTGAATAAGCTGTTGCCATTCTGTCATATCAGCTTTTGGAGCTTCTATTCTTAAATGATCCAATACCAAATCATCCATATGTTGATCCAATAACATCATTGGCAGTTCATATAAAACATCAACATCATAATTAGAAATTACAGCTTCTACTGGGACATTACAGAATAAAGAAATTTTTTCTTTTAATTCCTGATCAATATGTTTTTCACTACGACAAACAATAATATCTGGCTGAATACCATATCCTCTTAGTTCCTTAACACTATGTTGTGTTGGTTTGGTTTTGACCTCATGGCTTGCTCCAATATAAGGCAATAATGTTGTATGTATATAAAGAGTATTTTTATATCCAATATCTAAACGGACTTGTCTAATGGCTTCAATAAAAGGCAAACTTTCGATATCTCCAACAGTTCCACCTATTTCAGTAATCACAATATCTGCTTGACTGCTTTTAGCAGCTGCATAAATTTTTGCTTTGATTTCATTGGTAATATGAGGAACAACCTGAACTGTTGCCCCTAAATAATCTCCACGACGTTCTTTAGAAATGACATCACTATATATTCTTCCTGTTGTAATAGATGAGCTACGATTCAATTCTTCATCAATAAAACGTTCGTAGTGTCCTAAATCCAAATCAGTTTCCGCCCCATCAGCAGTGACAAACACTTCACCATGTTGAAAAGGTGACATTGTTCCTGGATCCACATTAATATAAGGATCAAGTTTTTGCATAAAGACTTTCAATCCTCTTTGTTTTAATAATCTTCCTAATGATGCAGCTGTCAATCCTTTTCCTAGTCCTGATACAACTCCACCAGTTACAAATATAAATTTAGCCATTTTATTCTCTCCTTTCACAAATAAAAATGCACCCTAGCGGAAAGCCAGAGTGCCCTTTCTTATTCTAGCAAAAAATATTTATCAAAGCAATTATTTTTTCTTATTATTCTGATAATTTTCTTAAAGATTCACCTGTTATACGATAAACAGTCCACTCATCCATGGCTTTTGCACCTAATGAAAGGTAAAAATCAATACTTGGCTGATTCCAATCCAAACACCACCATTCCAGCCTTCCACATCCACGTGTGACTGCAATTCTTGCAAGTTCTTTAATCATGGCTTTACCATAACCATGTCCACGATATTCTGGCATAATATATAAATCTTCTAAGTAGAGACCTGCACGTCCTAAAAATGTTGAAAAATTATGAAAAAATAAAGCAAAACCTATCTTTTTATGATCGACAACCGCAAAAATAACTTCTGCTTTTTCTTTATCAAATAACCATTCTTCAATTAATTCCTCTGTCGCTATGACTTCATTTTCTAATTTTTCATAACGTGCCAGATCTTTGATAAACTGTAGTATGATTGGCACATCTTTTCTACTCGCTTTTTCAAATATGATATTCATATGATAAACTCCCTTTTCTATTTTTATACATCATTATAACATATATTTTAGCTTATTATTTTATAAAAATGATTGTCGTTTTGATTATTTTCTATATAATAAGCATAGGAGGCGATCTATATGGAAAATCCACATATTCTTGTTGTTGATGATGAAAAAGAAATTACTGATTTAATTGAAATCTATTTAACCCAAGAAGGATATACTGTTGAAAAAAGATATAACGCATCTTCTCTTATAGATGATATTCCTCGATATCATATTGATCTTGTCATCTTGGATATCATGATGCCTGAAATAGATGGTATTCAAGCATTGAAAATGATTCGAGAAAAATACAACGTTCCTGTCATCATTGTTTCTGCAAAAACAGCTGATAATGATAAAATTGAAGGATTATTAACTGGTGCTGATGACTATGTGAGTAAACCATTTAATGCAATGGAACTTGTTGCCAGAGTCAAATCACAACTTAGACGTTATCATGTCTTGAATAAACCGATTCATCATTCTTCTTATATTATTGAAGCAACCGATTTAATGATTGATACACAAAAAAAGCTAGTGACATTAGATGGAAAGCCATTAGCTTTAACACGCATTGAGTATGAAATTCTCATCTTATTAGCAAGTCAACCTGGAACTGTCTTTTCTATTGAAGATATCTTTGAAAAGATATGGCATGTTAAATCACATAATTCTAATAATACAATTATGGTTCATATTAGAAAATTAAGAGAAAAAATAGAAAGGCAGCCAAGAAATCCTCGACACATTAAAACTGTCTGGGGTGTTGGTTATAAATTTGAATTATGATAAAGAAAATACAAAGATTATTGATCAGTAGTTTTCGATGGCGTTTATTTATTAATATCATTGTTGCTTATCTGATTGCATTTTTATGTGATGTTGCTTTAATGATCATTTTACAACATACCAATGTTTTTCATTTACCTTATGAGTGGTTATACCTCATTGCTTTTCTTATTTCTTTATTAATTTTTTTAGTTACTTTTTTTGATTTAATGAATATCACTTTAAAATATATTGATGTTTTAAGTGGAACTATTCAACGTGTCACTGCTGGTGATTATGAGGTCGAAGCCCCTATCAAATATGATGATGAACTGGGGTTATTAGCAGCCAATATTAATGCTCTTGCGAAAACATTAAGAGATAAGGAAAAAGAAAGTGAAATTCTTAAAGAAAATGAACGTATGGCCTATGATGCCGAAAGAAATGCTGAAAAACAAAAAAATGATTTAATTACAAATGTTGCTCATGATTTAAGAACACCTCTGACAACTATTGTGGGTTATTTAGAGTTAATTAAGAATAACCAGCAATTAACGAAAGAGGAAATACAAAAATATTCAAGTGTGGCTTATGAAAAATCAAAAAGGCTTCAAAGCATGATGGATGATTTATTTGAGTTTACAAGCTTAGATCAGGCCAATGTCAAGATTCATATGGCTACCATTAATATTACTGAGTTAATCTTACAGATTGTTGATGAGTTTTACCCAACATTTCAGGAACATCATATTACGCCTGAAGTGAAAATCAGTCAAAATAATTTATTTATTAATGGGGATGGACAATTAATCGCAAGAGTTTTCGATAATCTTTTATCTAATGCAGTAAAATATGGACAGGATGGAAAGAAAATTAAAATTGAAGTTATCAATGATGAAGAAACTGTTACTATCAAAATTATGAATTATGGAAATCCTATTGATAGTGCTGATTTACCATATATTTTTGATAAATTTTATCGCAGTGATGCATCTCGTTCTTCATCAACTGGTGGAACTGGTTTAGGCTTAGCGATTGCTAAAAATATTATTCAAATTCATAATGGAGAAATCTTAGCTACGGGTCACCAGGATAAAACAACATTTATTGTGATTTTACATAGATTACATACAAATGAATAAATATTTTTTCTTATCGAATAAAGATTGCAATTTATTGAATGAAAAGGTACAATGACTTCAAAGTGGGGGATTAAAAATGAAAGCATATCAAGATATGAATCAAGATGAATTAAAAACTTTACATCAACAATTAAGCAAACAATACCAAGACATGAAAGATTTACATTTACAGCTAAATATGGCTCGTGGTAAACCTGATTTTAGTCAAGTTCAACTCTCTATGCCTTTATTAGATGTTATTAATAGTCATTATGATTTTACACATAAAAAAGATTATTGTAATTATGGTATATTAGATGGAATTGATGAAGCCAAACAGTTATTTGCAGATATTTTAGAAACAACACCTGAACATATTATTGTTTATGGAAATTCAAGTTTAACAATCATGTTTGACCAGATCAGTCGTGGTTTTACACATGGATATTTAGGACATACACCTTGGTGTCGTTTAGATAAAGTCAAATTTTTATGTCCTGTGCCTGGATATGATCGTCATTTTGCTATTACAGAACGTTTTGGCATTGAAATGATATCTATTCCTATGGATGAAAATGGTCCTGATATGGATCTGGTAGAAAAATATGTGAATAATGATGAATCGGTAAAAGGTATATGGTGTGTGCCTCAATATTCTAATCCATCAGGAATAACATATTCTGATGAAGTTGTAGAAAGATTTGCACATCTCAAACCTGCTGCTCCAGATTTTAGAATTTTCTGGGATAATGCCTATATTATTCATCACCTTTATGATCATCATCAAGATCATGTCAAAAATATTCTTGAAGCTTGTCAAGAAGCAGGAAATCCTGATCTTGTGTTTGAATTCTGTTCAACATCAAAAGTTACTTTCCCAGGAGCTGGGGTAGCGGCTATGGCTACATCAATTAATAATAAAAAAGATATTTTAAAACATTTAACAGTTCAATCTATTGGTCATGATAAGTTAAATCAATTAAGACATGCTGAATATTTTAAAAGCATTGAAGATTTAAAAGATCATATGAGTCAACAGGCTGAATTATTAAGACCTAAATTTGAAATGGTATTAGATATTTTTGATAAAGAATTAAAACCACTTCATATTGGAACATGGTCTCATCCATTAGGTGGATATTTTATTACTTTTGAAGCTATGGACAATTGTGCTAAAAATATTGTTCAAAAATGTAAAGAAGCAGGTGTTATTTTAACTGATGCGGGTGCAACTTTCCCTTATGGTCATGATCCCCATGATTCCATTATCAGAATTGCTCCTTCATATCCACCTTTAGATGAATTAAAACAGGCAACAGAACTTTTTGTGTTATGTGTAAAGCTTGTTAGTGTAGAAAAATTATTAAAATTATAGATGAATCCATGGATTCATCTTTTTTTCAAGTTGAATTTGAAAAAAATTCAACTTTTCCACTAAAAAATATTGACTATATTCTAAAAAATTGTTATATTAAATAAGCACTGTTGGGATATAGCCAAGCGGTAAGGCAACAGACTTTGACTCTGTCATTGCGCTGGTTCGAATCCAGCTATCCCAGCCATGTTGGAGGTTTAGCTCAGTTGGGAGAGCATCTGCCTTACAAGCAGAGGGTCAGCGGTTCGAGCCCGTTAACCTCCACCATTTATTTGCCGGCTTAGCTCAATTGGTAGAGCAACTGACTTGTAATCAGTAGGTTGAGGGTTCAAGTCCTTTAGCCGGCACCATATACGGGGAGGTAGCGAAGTGGCTAAACGCGGCTGACTGTAACTCAGTTCCTTTCGGTTCGGTGGTTCGAATCCGCCCCTCCCCACCATCTTTTGACCCGCTAGCTCAGTAGGTAGAGCATCTGACTTTTAATCAGAGGGTCAGGCGTTCGAGTCGCCTGCGGGTCACCATTAAAAGCACATATGCCCAGGTGGCGAAATTGGTAGACGCACAGGACTTAAAATCCTGCGGACCTTAAAATCCGTGCCGGTTCGACTCCGGCCCTGGGCACCATTCTTTTGCGGGTGTAGTTCAATGGTAGAACTTCAGCCTTCCAAGCTGACTACGTGGGTTCGATTCCCATCACCCGCTCCATACGCTTGAATAGCTCAGTTGGTAGAGCAATCGGCTGTTAACCGATCGGTCGTAGGTTCGAGTCCTACTTCAAGCGCCATTTTTATGGCCTGTTGGAGAAACGGTTAACTCACATGCCTTTCACGCATGCATTCACGGGTTCGAATCCCGTACAGGTCACCATTTTTCAAGCAAACGATCTTATGATCGTTTTTTTATTTATATAAGCACATAATTTGTGATATGTCTGATACATGTTATAATATGAAACAGAAAAGGAGTAAGATATATGATACTTGATACACTTAAACAATTTAAACCCTATTCGATTTCACCAGGATATCATAGTGACATGATTCTATATGGGACTGAAAGCACAGATGAGCTCATCCCTCACACAACATATCCTTATCAACATGATACTGCTAAAGCTATACAAGGTATTGTTCATAGTCACTATCAACATGATTTTGTTTTTGTTTTTATCCATGAGCATTCTCTTTTATTTCAAATCACTCATCAAAATAAAATAGAAGCTTATTTAGAATATTCTTTTCATGAGCATCGTTTTATTATGGCAACTATCAATGAAGAAAGCGATAGTCTATATCGTTTACTTTTAACAGCTATTAATTACTTATATAATCAATATCAGATTGAAGAATTTGCTGATATTTATGAAAATTGGCGCCATATTGATATGTCACAACATGAGCATGGTCAACAATGGGATGCCAATGAATATAAATATGTTTTATATATAGCAAATAGACTCATTGAACTTGTAAAAGAAATGATGAATCAACCTGACTGTTTCTTATCTTTACATTATGATTCTGTTGAAGAATTTATGCAACATCAACATATTACATTTAATACACAATCATTATGTGAAACCTTTCTGTTTCAAAAAGATCCTCAAAATCTCTTACTTGATTTACAATCTCAAGAAAAAATTTATGAATCTTTATCCACAGCTTCTTATACTATTTTAGATATCAATCCTCTTTATAGTGATCAGGAAAAACAAAAGCTTCCATTATTTTTACAGGAATCTATTAAAGATAATGAACGTTTATATATGCAAAATCGTCATTTTTTAGATCAAAATGATTTTGATTTAATCAAATCGTTTCAAAGAGGAAAAACTTGGTCTTGTTTATACTATGGTCCTTCAGGAACTGGTAAAACAACAAAATTACTTTGTGTTGCTGGGGCATTAGGTTTACCATCACTGAAAATGGTTGGAAGTCGTTCTATTGATGAATCAACATTATTTGGAAAATATGTTTTAAGAAATGGTGAAACCATTTTTGAATATGGTCCTTTAAGTTTAATGATGAAATATGGTGGAATGTTTATTTTTGATGAAATTAATATGGTTGATAGTGATATTATTTCTTCATTAAATGATGTTCTCGATGGTACAAAGCAAAAAATACTAGATAATGGTGAAATTATTCATGCACATCCTTTGTTTAGATTTGCTGAAAGTATGAATATTGGTTATGCTGGAACGAATGAAATGAACCTTTCTCATAAATCACGTATTCAAAATAAAATAAAAATCAGTCAATTACCTATTGATAAAATGGCACAAATTATTGTCAAGGAAACAGATATCGACTTAAAAACAGCAACTCAAATGGCATCATTACTCGATGCTTTCAATAATGTTATTATAAACGAAGGAAATGAAACAACACAAAGAATTGACTTGAGAACCTTATTAAACTGGGCTAATAAAACAGTTGACTTAGATGGTGATGTATTACGTGCCAGTCTAGTCACTATTATTTCTGAATTAGCTGAGGAAGATGATGAAATTCTTAATCTGGAAGATGTTCGTCAAATTTTATCAACAAACGGTGCTGCTTCTTCAGTGATGTCATTAATCGTTCATGAATTTGTTGAACAGGAAGCATAAAGGTATAAAATATGTTATCTCAAGATGAAAAAAGAAAACTTAAAAAAAATGCTGCTCTCTATGCCAGAATGCCTGTTCAATTACAAATAGATACAAGCAATCAGCATTATTCACAAATCCAAAATCAAAAAGCACTCATTGTTTTAGGCGAACAAGCCCCTTATCGTTATCTTGCAAACTTTCATCCTCAAGGTTATGCCATGTTTATGGAAGGTCTGGAATTACACGAACTGGCTTCTTTGTTATATACTGATTTTCAAGTGCTATCCCATGTCTATCAAAAAGCCACTGAAGCTTTAAACATGGCCAATCAAAGTGCCAAAGCATATTTAAATAAAGAAATCAAGTATCGTGATTTGAAAGACATTCTTTTCCATTATGTCTATCAAACCAATCTTCCATTAGTCTTAAAAGCCATTGAAGAAGGTGCTGTTGAAAATGCTATGGGAATAGAATATCCTGAAACATGGAATGCTTTAATGTATGCCAGACAAGCCATCATACTGGCTTTTATGAAAGAAAACCATAATCATCATGATACCTCATTTCTTATGGATAAAATCATTAGAGAAATAATGGCTATCTGCACTTATGGTTATCGCTTTAAATTAAATGATAGCATCGTTTATCTGCCACACTATTTGCATCAGCATTTTACTGAAATAAGAAAGCTTGCTATTAAGGGACGTTTACAAACCCATAATACAACTGAACGTTTAGAAATAGCTCAAATGATTTTACAGCTCTGTTCACCTATTATGGAAGAAACTGTCAAAGAAATCATCGATACTATTCAAAACGGCTCTCAAATATCTGGCATCTCTAACAGTCTTTTTTCACAAATGTCCAGTGAAATTGCTGTTCAATTTCAAAAGAGTAATTCCAATGATACTCAGCCACAAGAAACACCAACAAAATACAAAATGAATCTTTCTGATGAAGAATTTCAACGTATTGAATCTCTAGAAAATGAAGCAGAAAAAACAAATAATCATCAAATTTTACAAGATATTCATAGACGTGAAGAAAAACAAAGAAAACAATCAGAAAAAAGGCTTCAAACCCAAACATATCAATCAACTATTGAACAATCTATTGTTTTATCTCCTTTAGAAAGAACAACACCAACTCAATATGGTATTATTGCTTTAAGAAGTCAACATGAAAGTATAGTCCGAAGTAATAAACTGGCAAGACTGTTTAAACGTGAAAGAATGTATGCTTCTAAAAGTCGTACAAAACATAGATTAGAATATGGTAGACATTTAGATCAGCAAAATCTTTACCGCGCCACTTTAGATGGTCGTGTTTTTAAGGAACATAAACAAGGTCAAAAGAAAGATTTATGCGTTTATATTCTTGTCGATACAAGTGAATCAATGAGCGGAGAAAAAATAATCAATACTATGAAAGGCTGTTTTGAACTGGCAAGAGTATTACAAACTTTAAAAATCCCCTTTTGCATCTCATCTCATAAAGCTTTAGGACAAACCAAAGTACAACTCACTGAAATTATATCTTTTCAAGACTGTCAAAAAAGATATATGTTAGATCGTATCTTTGCAATGCATACATCTGGTGGAACACATGAGGATATAGCTTTAGAATATGTATTAAAAAAACTAGCTGACTATAAAAGACAAAGAAAAGGTTTTGTTTTTGTATTATCTGATGGTGATACTCATGGTGTTGAACATATTCATGAATTAACACATCTTTATAAAAAAGATAAGAATATAGATGTCATTGGAATTGGTATTCAAACTGCCCCATTAATTACAAAAACATATCCTAACAGTTTATTTATAGAAGATATACAAACTTTACCCGATATGCTCATTAACAAATTAAAAGAAATTGCAATATAAAAACATCTCATTTGAGATGTTTTTATATTGTATATCCAATAACGAATAATGACATCATCACAACCAACAGCAATCTGATGGCTAACCAAATTGTTGGATAGCGACGAAACAAACGAAAATAAGTATATTCTATATTTGCAATACAACTTCCTCTTGCCCAAAAAGCATTGCATAATATGGAAAATATCCATATGATAATAACTAAATTCTGATGCGTTCCATGAAGCAATAAAAATATACCTGCTATCAAAATAATAAACCATTGTATCTTTATAAATAATTGATCTATTTTCCTATTCATTTTCCATAAACTCCTACATAAGAAATCTTTCCATTATTTTCCTGCATTCTTAAAATAACGTCTCCCTGTTTTTGGTTTTGATCTTTGAATTTAACTGTCAAAACTTGACTATCACCTTCTTCAATAGAAACAGATTGAATTGTGACAGGTAATGAATACGATGATAACTCATTCATGATAAATGTCACAATTTTTATTTGGACATCTTTAAGTGTATCTTCTTCCATGACATCTTGAAATTCAGCTTCCATGTCCTGATAGATTTGTTCTTGTGATGCAATATCACTGGGATCTTCTTCTGTCTTTTGCATGACTTCTTGTGAATAACTGACTAATTTTTCTGCCACCTCTACCATATCAACCTGATTGTCATTGACTTGACATCCATCCACTCATAGCAAAAGCTAAAACTGCACTCAATACAAACATTCCTATTCTTTTCATACCTTTTTCACCTACCTTATCTTTATAGTATATTATTTGATATGAAAATAATTTAAATATTTAAAATAATATCTCTTCTCACTATCAGTATAACATATTCATTTTTACAGTAAAGCTATTTTATATTTTCAAAAAAAAGTATTTAAAAAACGGAGTCATCACTCCGTTATTTTTGTAAATATGACATAAGTGGCTGTTTAACACCATTAACAACATAATTACTTCCACCACGACCTTTGACATCTTCTACCATTGTTGTAATGACAATTGGTTTTGATGAATCAGTAGAAGCAACAGATAACCATCCAAGCTCTGTTCCTGTTGTATCATCTTGTGAATCTTTAATCTCTCCAGTTCCTGTTTTTGCGGCTAACTGATATTGACTGTTATTTAAAGCATATGCAGTTCCATTATTGTCTTCAACAACTTGAATCAAATCAGATTTAATTTCATCAGTTGTTTCTTTAGAAAATGGTTCTGCCCAAACTGATGTTTCTGTTGATTTCACAACATGTGGTGTCATCATTTTACCATCATTCATAAAAGAACTATAAATAGATGTCATTTGAACTGGATTCATAAGAATCTGTCCTTGTCCATATCCACTATCTGCAATTAGTATTTCATCATCAAATGAATCACTTGTATATTGTGATTTTGTAAGAGCCAATTCAAAAGGAATATCTTCTCCAATCATTAAAGATTTATATCCTTTTTCAAGATTATCTTTTCCAATTTCTAATGCTGCTTTCGCAAAATAAACATTATCAGAATAAATTAAAGCATTTCTTAAATTATTTGGATTTGGTGCATGTAAAGTTGTAACAAAATAATCTCCCCAACTAGAATCTTTTTGCCATTTCATTTCAGCTCCAAAATCTTTAGATGCATCTAAAGAATCAGTTTCCAATCCAATGGCTGCTGTTATAGACTTCATTGTTGAACCAGGCACCCAAGTCGCTCTAAAACGATTTGTTAATGGTTGATCTTCATCATTGTTTAAATCATCCCATTCTTCCGTTGAAAAACCATAAATAAAATCATTGCTGTCAAAAGATGGTGTGCTGACTAAAGCTAAAACTTCACCGTTTGTTGGATTCATAGCGACTGATGCACTTTGATCTTCATCAAATGCATTATATAAATCTCTTTGTAAATCAATATCTATCGTTAATGTAATATCCTGTCCATCCTGTTTTTCCTGCGTAGCAACTGTACTCTTTGTACTTCCATTTTCATCAACAATAGAAATTGTTGCCCCATTTGTTCCTTTTAACTGTTTTTCATATGCTGCTTCAATACCGCTTCTTCCAATCATTGATGTTTCTGTATAACCTTCACCTTGATGTTTTTCTAAATCTTCAGCAGTCACCTGTTGCATATATCCAGTTAAATGTGATGTCACTTCACCATATGGATAAGTACGAACTTCAACTGTATTGAGCTGTACTCCTGGAATTTGTAGTAATTGGTTTTCTAACTGTGTATCTGTTGATGGAATTGTTGTTAATGGAACAAAGGAATCATCTTGAATCCATGATGCACTCATTGTTTTTTGAATGCTTTCTTTTGTTAAACCTAACAACTCAGCCAGTTGGTCGTAATCATTTTCACCATTCAGTTTACCTCTTACTAAACCAACAGAATAAGCTTCTCCTTGTCCTGCCAACATTTTTCCATTACGATCTAAAATTTGTCCTCTGATTGCTTCATCTTCTGAAACTCTCACTCTATCATTTTGTGTTAAATCTGGAAAAATAAATGAATCATCCCACACAATTTTTCCATCTTCAATCGTTGTTTTATTTTCAAAAGTAACTTCTCCAGCAATCGTATTCATTTTCACATTATATGTTAATTCATTATCAGTTTCATCTGTAACTTCAATTTGAAAATTACTTGCTTCAATACCTTCATAAATATTCTGATTTCTTTCCACAAATGTTTGCTGATCATAAGATTTCTGTGATTCGCTACTTAGACTATTGTACATATCTTCATATTTCTTTTCAGATATTTGTGCATAAAAATTCTTTAATGTGGATTCATTATTATTCCCTGATAATAAAAAGAATAACACTACCGCCACAATCACAACAATCGCTACAAGACCTCCAATAGCAATATATTTCTTGCGATTACGATTCGTATATACGACTCCCATATCTTCTCCTCCTTTGTAAGCTTAGTATATCACTTTTCAAAAATAAAGAAAATATTTAGTCGATATTTCTCAAAGAATCCAAAAATGACTAACAAAACTGTTAGCCATTGGTCTGTGGAGTATTCAAATTCGTAATAATTGCTAAAACTGTTAAAATATGTCCAAGCTTTGTATCAGAAATAGCTCTCACTGTTTCTCTAAACTCATTGTTACTTTGATTGTATGTGAGTTTACGATATTCAAGATAAGAACTGATTTCAAGTTTCAATATTTCATTTAATACTGCTCTATATCCTCCCTGTAAATTAATCTCTGGGACCATTGGATCAAAGTTAACACCATATTCTAACTTATAAAAATAATTCAAGTAATTGGCATTTGTTTCAGCATTTTGAGCAAAAGCCAATAATGCATTTTTTTCTTCTTGTGATGAAGCTAAAGCTGCTGCTCGACGATAAAGTTGAGCTAAAAATTTTTCTGTATAAATATAAGATTGAAGTTGTTCACGCATGTTTTACACCTCAATTTAACATATGTCAATAATCCATAAATGTGAAAAAAGATTTGTTTATTTCAACAAATCTTTAACAACTTCACTGGCAATTAAAAGTCCCGCACTAGAGGGTACAAAAGCTGTACTTCCTGGGATAGCTCTTTTATGGGTTATTTCATCTGATGCAAAAGGTTTCATTGGTAATTCTTGAGAATAAACAACTTTTAAGTGTTTGACACGACGTTTCTTCAATTCTCTACGCATCACCTTAGCAAGCGGACAAACAGATGTTTTATAAATATCACTGACTTGTAATAATGCTGGATTCATTTTATTTCCTGTTCCCATTGAACTGATCAAAGGTATTTTTTGGTCACAACGAACAGCTAATTCTATTTTAGAAGTGATTGTATCTATGGCATCTACCACATAATCGTATTGTGATAAATCAATTTGATCAGCTGTTTCAGGTAAATAAAACATATCCAATGTTGTCACCTCACACTCAGGATGAATTGATAATATTCTTTTTTTCATCACATCAACTTTCTTTTGACCAATGGTTTCCTGTGTTGCGATAATTTGACGATTTAAATTCGACAAAGAGATAACATCATTATCTACAATCGTGATATGTCCAATACCACTTCTTACCAGTGCTTCAACAACATATCCACCAACACCACCAACGCCAAATACAATGACATGAGCCTGATTTAACTTTTGAATATTATCTTCTCCTACTAATAATTCAAATCTTGAAAACATTTTATTCTCCTTTGTCATAATCATCTAAAAAATGATGTCTTCCTGATTCATCGCTATATGAAATAATGGTTGCCAAATTCACATTTTCTACACTTTTAAAAACATTCTTTTTCACATTAGGATTCATTGTTTCTAAATATTTTAATAAATTTTTCATTTCTTCTCGTTTAGAAGTATGATGCACTTCTCCTAATTCTTCCATTTCTTCAGTAAAACGACAGGCACATTGAATAAAAGACAAATCATTATATTTACACCAATTGATAATATCTTTTTCTTCTATTAAATACATCGGTCTAATTAATTCCATTCCTTCAAAGTTTGTACTATGTAGTTTCGGCATCATTGTTTGTATTTGCGAACCATAAAACATTCCCATAAGGATTGTTTCAATGACATCATCAAAATGATGTCCTAATGCTATTTTATTGCATCCTAACTCTTTAGCTTTCGCATACAAAAAACCTCTACGCATTCTTGCGCATAAATAACATGGTGATTTTTCGATATTTGTAACAACCTTGAAAATATCTGATTCAAAAAACTGAACAGGTATTCCCATAATTTTTGCGTTCTCTTCAATCTTTTTACGATTTTTTTCATTATATCCTGGATCCATTGATAAGAAAACCAATCCAAAATCAAACTGTCCATGACGTTTAATTTCCTGTAATAACTTAGCCATTAACATAGAATCTTTTCCCCCAGAAATGCACACTGCAATATTATCACCTGGTTGAATAAGATCATATGTCTGAATAGCCTTCACAAATTTTCTCCATATGGGTTTTCGATATTTCTTTATAATACTTTGTTCAATCTGTTTTGTTCTATCCATGTATTTCTCCTTTAATTTCATACATCCAAACTATATCAAACATCTTATCATTTGACAATTTTTATTTATTTTTATTGTCACAAACTGGTAACGTTCCTTCTGGAAGCCAATCTTTATAAGAAGATTCATAAAATGCATCAGATTTTTCCTTAGCCAAACGTTGTTCTCTAGCAAAATCCAAATCCATTGTATCACCAAAGAATTGAAGTGTCATAGCATAAAAATCATCAGGAGATATATGCGTTATAATCGCACCTATGCATCTTACATTTTGATATCCTGCATTTCTATATTTTTCTCTTGCGTCTTCTACATTCTTTTTATATATTGGTTGAATTTCACCAGTCAATTGATGATCAACAGTTCAATCTTCTAATCCAAGTGTTTCAAATGGAATGTCTGCTTTTTTTAAATAGGGCGTTATCAGAGGAATTAATAAAATGGGTAAAAAATGTGTATAAACTGATTTTGTTTACGTTATATTTTCAAATGTAATCATCGTTTCACCTCTTTATTCTTTATATATTATATTTTGAAAATAATCAAATAAAAATGATTAAAGCATACGCTCTAATCACTTTTATTCTTTTCCATCCCAACAATAAGTACATAACTTACAAGGTTCAATACCAATAGATTCAATCAAATCATCTAAACGATGATATCTTAAAGAAGTGAATTTCAATCTCTTACAGATTTCATCTAACATTTGTTGATATTTTTCACTATCAGGATTTGCATATTCAGCTAATATTTCATCAGTGACGTCACCTTGTTCTAAATCTTTAATCACACGACGTGTAATCAAATCTAATTCTGAATTAGAACGTGAGAAATTCAAGTATTTACATCCATATAAGATAGGTGGACAGGCTGGTCTCACATGAACTTCTTTAGCTCCAGATTGATATAAAAACTCTGTTGTTTCTCTTAATTGTGTTCCTCTGACAATAGAGTCATCAATCAATAATAAACTTTTATTTTTAATCAATTCTTTTACAGGAATGAGTTTCATTTTTGCGATTAAATTTCTTTGACCTTGACTTTGTGGCATAAATGAACGTGGCCAAGTTGGTGTATATTTAATAAATGGTCTTGCAAATGGAATTCCAGATTCATTAGCATATCCAATTGCATGCGCCAATCCTGAATCTGGTACACCAGCTACACTATCAGGTGTCACTGTTCCCTGATCACGTTTTGCGAGCATACTTCCACAATCATAACGCATTTTTTCAACATTCACACCTTCATATGTAGAAGTTGGATATCCATAATAAACCCATAAGAATGAACAAATTTTCATTTGATCGTTTGGTTTGACTTTTTGTGTAAATCCATGAGGATAAATAAAACCAATTTCTCCTGATCCTAAATCTTTATAATGATGATAACCAAGATTTAAGAAAGCAGAACTTTCAAAAGTGACACAATAAGCATCATCTTTTCTTCCAATAATAACAGGTGTTCTTCCTAATTTATCTCTTGCACAATAAATCCCTTCATTCGTCATTACCAATATACTCATTGATCCTTTGACTAATTTTTGAGCATGTTGAATTCCTTCCACAATTGACTCTTTTTGATTAATTAATGCAGCCACCATTTCTGTTGGATTGATTTCTCCCCCGCTCATTTCCAAGAAATGTGTCTTTCCCTGTTCAAAGCATAATGTTCTTAATTCATCTAAATTATTAATTCTTCCAACTGTTGTAATCGCAAATGATCCTAAATGCGAATTCACCAACAATGGCTGTGCCTCACTATCAGAAATACATCCAATTCCAATATTTCCAGCAAATTCTTCAACATCTTTTTCAAACTTTGTTCTAAAAGGTGAATTTTCTATATTATGTATAGAACGTTGAAAACCATCCTTTCCATAAACGGCCATACCACCTCTTCTTGTTCCTAAATGTGAATGATAATCTACTCCAAAAAACAAATCCATGACACAATCATTTTGTGACGCTACCCCAAAAAAACCACTCATACTGTTCCTATCTCCTTTGTCTTCTAATTTACATCCCTATTCTAATCAATTTCATAAAAAAAGTCTACAAACTTTTTATTATTTTACGACTTTTTTATCGCAACTAAAAAATAGTCATTTTTTTCATGACTATTTTGATAAAAAGATTCGACTACGTTTTTCTAATTCTTGAATAAACTCCTGCTTTTTAACTGGTGAAATCAAGACTTCACTATTTCCATTTCTTCCCTTTTGTGCTTTATATATGATATCAAGACGATCAAGTGATAAACCACAGGAACCCAGTGGATTATGCGTTTCTTTAAAAGAACGGATATCATAGTATGGAATATCCTCATGAAAGAAATAACCATTTCTGACTTCCAAATAATCATCATGAAACTCATAATATGTCCAAAAAGTACATATCACAAATAAAACATCAATAGGAATGAAAATGAGTAATGTTAACCACATACCCCAATCATCTAATCGCCATGTAACTGGCTTTAGTAACATATATTTGCACCATACAATAACAGCGATAGCTATAATCCACATTATACCTATCTTTGAACGATAACGTTTCATATACCCTCCTTAAAAATAAGCATCTATTCCATCAGCAATACCTTGTGCACATTTTGTTTGAAAAGCATCATCATTTAAAAGTTGATCTTCTGTTGGATTCGTAATAAACCCCATTTCAATATAAATAGCTGGGACTTCACTCCAATTTAATCCAGACAAATCATTACGATAAGACACTCCACGACTTTTAATTCCTGTCTTGGCACAATAAGAGCTAATCACATTTTGAGCAAGTCTTGATGAGGCACTATAAATAGATGAACAATAAGGATTATCACTTGCAGGTGCAATCGTATGTGCTCCTCTGGCACTTGATCCAGCTCCATCACAATGTAAATGAATCACTGCTGCAGCATTATTGTTATTACCAATCATAGCACGCTCTTTATTAGAAATATTAACACCTTGACTTGTTCTTGTCATAATAACAGTATAGCCTCTACTTTGTAATTCACTTCTTAATTTGAGACCAATTGCTAATGTTGTCTGAGATTCAGGAATACCTGTTGATGTTCCTGTTGCTCCACCAGCAACCTTTGCTTTCTTTGTTGATGCTCCTGGACCAATAGGTTCTAAAGAGCTGTTCCCCTGTCCCTGATGTCCCGGATCAATCACAATCACTTTATTATTGGGTGAAGCAACATATTGTTTTGATGAAGATGAAGAAGATGAGGTTGTTGATGATGAACTTTGAGGTTTTGTTACTTCTTGTTTAACTTCCTCTTTTACTGTGACTTTCAATGTTTTTTCAGCTTTGTTTTGATTTTTATCGACTGCTTTCAAAACAACTTTATATGTTCCAGCCTTCTTTGTATTGACATCACTTTCATATGTATAGTAGTTATTTTGATCATCTTTAACTTTATCTTGGCTGACATATGTTAAATCGCCATCTACTTTATCCCTCACCGATTCAATATATTTTTTCATATCAAATTGATCACCATAATCAAGTGTTACAGACTCTTTTGTCAATTTAATTTCTGGTAACTGTGTATCCTTCACTTCTATTTCATGTGAAAATGTTTTACTTAATTCACCTTTAGAAACTGTATATTCCAAAGTCTGCTTTCCTATTGTCATTGTATCCATTTGAGGAACTGATAATTGTCCACTTTGTTTTGCGACTAAATCCTCTGCCTGACAATCACTTCCATACTCAATTACTGTCTGATCAGTAAAAGTCAGTTGAATAGAATCTAATATTTTTTGTTTTTGATCATTTTGATACCAGATATATCCACCAATTCCTCCTGCAACGACAATCATAATGGATAAAATCAATATGATCCATTTCTTTTTCGTCATAATACCTTCTCCCTTCAGTATATTCATTTTATCATCTTTCCGATATAAAAAAAAGAGAGATGGATTATCTCTCAAAATCTTGTACAACACGTTTTAAATCCTCTCTAATTGGTAATTGTTGTGGACACATTCTTTCACAAGCTCCACATTGCTGACAATGACTGGCCTTAGCCTGATCTTCCATTTTCTCATATTTTCCTTTAAATAATTTTTCATCATCATAAACAAAACAATTATTCCAATATCTAAAGTTAGCAGGTATATCAACACCAAAAGGACAAGGCATACAATATCCACAACCTGTACATCCATTTCTTGTACGAGCATGTAATGTATTTGCAACCTTTTGAACAATATTCATTTCTTCATCATTTAAATTCTGATAATCTTCAAAAGTTTTTAAATTATCTTCAACCTGTGATAATGTTGACATCCCACTTAAGATGACTTTTACACCAGGTAAAGTTCCTACATATCTTAATGCCCAAGATGCTAAAGTTCTATCTGCATCATAATCCTTAAACATTTGTGTCACATCTTGTGGTAAAGTAGCCAAACTTCCACCTTTAATAGGCTCCATAACAACAATAGGTACTCCTAATTGGTTGGCTAAATCAACACCCTTTTGTCCAGCCTGAATATTCATATCCATATAATTTAACTGTAACTGGCAAAAATCCCAATCATGAGCTTTTAATATTTTTTCAAAAACAGGATATTCATCATGGAAACTAAATCCTAAATATTTAATTTTTCCTTCCTGTCTTAATTGTTCACATAATTCAATAATATGATATTCTAATACTTTTTCCCATTTCTTTTCATCTAAAGCGTGCAACAAATAAAAATCTACATAATCTATATCTAATCTTTGTAGTTGTGATTCAAAGATTTCTCTGGCTTCCTGTTGGCTATTGACATTCCAAATTGGCAATTTTGTCGCTAATGTATATTGATGTCTATCATATTTTTTCAAGACTTTTCCCACAAATGGTTCACTATCTCCATTATGATATGGATATGCTGTATCAATATAAGTGACTCCATTTGCAATCGCCATGTCTAACATTTGTTCAGCTTCTTTTTCTTCAATATTCCCATTTTCATCTAAAGGAAAACGCATGCATCCAAAACCTAGTAATGATGATTCAATTCCTAATTTTTCAAACTTCCTTTTTTCCATCCTATTTCACCTCTATGATTATCATACTACTTTTTTATCAAAACATATAGCTTTAGATTTTATTTTTTTTATATGCCATATATATTTTCAAAATAAAGTTAACACTTTATAATAAATATAAATTTATTAAATATGCGGAAAAACTTTATGATGATACGTCATGCTCGTCTAGAAGATTTATCTATGCTTGTGCAAATATGTAATGAGTGTTATCCACCTGAAGAAAGAATATCAGAAATTGAATACAAACACAGATTAGAAACATATCCTCAACACTTTTGGATTATGGAAGACCAAAAAGAAATCCTTGCTTTTATCAATGGTCCTGTGACTGATCATTCTCGCATTCAGGATGTTATGTTTTCATGATCCTCGTGTTCATAATGAAAATGGAAAGTGGCAAGCTATTTTAGGTGTCAATACATCATTAAAGCACCAAAATCATGGTTATGATTCAAAGCTGATGTATCAGCTGATTGAGGATGCAAGAAAACAAAATCGTAAAGGTTGTATTTTAACTTGTAAAGAGGAACTCATTCATTATTATGAAAAGTTTGGATTTATGAATCTTGGTCTATCTCAATCAACACTTGCGAATGAAACTTGGTATGATATGGTTTTATATTTTGAATAAAAAAGATTCTAGATGAGATACTAGAATCCTTTTTCATAAATACCTGCATTTTGACAGTATATAACAACTGATAAGCCATAACATACAACAAAGAATATAGCAATGACACCTACACTCAATATATTGACCGATAACAAATCAGTCTGCATCATATTTGCCAATGCATGCACTGAAAAATAAGAAGAAAGACACATAAGCACAAATGGGACAATATATGTCAATAACAATTCTTTTTGCACACCTGCTTTTAATGTTTTTGTACTAATCCCTATTTTTCTTAGAACACGATAACGTTCTTTTTCTTCAAAAGCATCATTATATAATTTCATAAAGATAATGCTGCCACTGGCAAAGATAAAGACCATAAACATAAAGATACAAACAGGATAAAGCATTTGAATCCATTGATTAGAATCATTTTGCGGATCAATTTTAATGAGACCTGCACAATCCTGATGTTGTTGAATATCATTAACAGATGCATTCAGCATTTTGGTATTCTCAATCTTATAATTATAGACATATAAAGATGCTCCTGCAGATTTCAATCTTTCATATTCTTCATCACTGACACAATAGAAAGAAACCTGTTCCTGTAAATACCCTAAATATGGTACTGTTGTTCTTTGAATTGTATCATAGACTTGATTTTGTATCTGTACATCTTCTAATTCATCCGTTGTTATTAATGAAAGGATATATTGATGAGCTAAATCAATCACTTCATCATTTTTTGGCTGTTTAAGTTCAAATGTCTGATGAGAATCTTGAGCTAATTCTTTGAGTTGAGAATAAGGAATCAAAGCAAATGTATTCTTTTGATGTGTTGTACTGGCATAACTTCCCTCAATCTGCAACATTTCAATATAGGAACTATACTGCACATCATTATGTTCTTCTATCACTTGCATAAATTCATTTTGGAGATTAGCCTGTTGAGAAAAAATCTGATACGTATAGACATTTTCAAAATCATGTATCATCTGACAACGTTCATGCATAGCTACACCTGTAGCTAATGCTGTGACTGCACATATCATTAATACTGTTACAATCGCATAAGTACGATAATTTTTCTTCATACGAAAGATAATCTGATTGATCCATAAGGTTCTTTGTTTCTTGTATAGAAATTTTTTATTGGAAGCCAATGTCTGATAAATCAATGGAATGAAACCACCAAAGAGCAAATAGACACCCATGATGACCAAAATAACTGCTAATAAGGCATTAGCCATTGTTTCCATGCCACCTTCTTTAATGGCATAATAATATCCTAAAATCAGAATGATAATTCCAAGTATGGCTTTTAAAAAGAGAATCACTTTATTTTGTTTCACATATTCATTTTGACGATTGGCACTGACCATATCTAAAACACTGCTTCTTACTAAATTGATGTATCCTTTGAAAACAAAAATCATGTAAACAATAAAGTAAATCAAACTGCTCCATAAAATGGCTGACAATGAAATTTCAAAAGAAAGATTGACTTCGATATCAGAAATCGTTACTAAAGTCATTGTAAACAACTGAGATATTAAAATGCCAAAACCGATTCCCATAACCAAAGCAACAAGACCAATCAGCATTGTTTCCAACATATAAAGTTTTCCGATTCTCTGATTTGTGAGTCCCATAAAAACATAGACACCAATCTCTTTTTTACGTTTGGTTAAAAAAACGTTTGTAGCATACCAGATAAAGAAAAACATAAAACAGCTTAAAACAACAATCACACATTGAATTACAATCTTTATATTTTGACTATTTATTTTTCCTAATGATTCCATAATAGAAGAATCCATAAGATTAAAGAAATTAAAAATAATAAGAACTGTAAATGCTAATGATATAATCAATGAAACATAATTTTTAAAACTTGCTTTGAAGTTCATGATGGATAATTTAGCTAAGCTCATGAAAAATCACTTCCCATAGACACTTGCATATCAATGATACGATCATAAAATTCTTTACGAGAATCTCCTCGCGTTAAACGACATTTCATCATACCATCACTTAAAATATAAACATCTTTAGCATACGAAGCACTTAAAGCATCATGTGTCACCATTAAGATAGTCGCTTTTCCTTCATCATTGACCATTTTAAGACGTTCCAGTAAATCACGACTTGATTTTGAATCGAGAGCGCCCGTTGGTTCATCTGCAAATATGATTTCAGGTTCACTGATTAATGCACGACAAGTGGCTCCTCTTTGTTTTTGTCCGCCTGATAATTGGTAAGGATATTTCTTTAAATGCTCCTTTAATCCAAAAACCTGTGCTAAAGCCTGGCATTTTGATATACACTCCTGAGAATAAACACCATTTAATGATAATGGCAAGGAAATATTATCTTGTAAAGTCATTGTATCCAATAAATTATAATCCTGAAAAATAAAACCAATCTTATCTCTTCGAATCTGCGATAATTCTTTATTTTTTAACTTTGTAACATCTTTACCATCTAATAGAACTGTTCCTTGTGTCGGTTTATCAATCGTTGATAAAATATTCAACAACGTTGTCTTTCCACTTCCACTCGGTCCCATAATCGCAATAAAATCATTTTCATAAATGGTTAAATCAATACCTTTTAAGACTCTTGTTTGAAAACCTCTTGTTCCATAGTTTTTGACTAACCCTTTGATTTCAACAACTTTTTTCTTATCCATAAATCATTCCTCCTAACACTTTCCATTTTAAGATATCATTGATGAGAAATCCTTACATCTTGATAACAATATCTATTTATATCTTACATTGACTGAAAGGTTAGCGATAAAAATAATCTCTTTGATCCCGAAATGTTATATGAACACGGGTAAACTCTTGAAAAGCACTATCTACTTCAATAGAATGTCCTAATTGAGAAATGACTTTTTCCACCATATATAATCCCATTCCAGTAGATTTATATTGTCCATTATGATGATTTTGACCAGTAAATCCTTTTTCAAAAATTCTAGGCAAATCTTGTGATTGAATACCTTCTCCATTGTCTTCAATATATAAATTGATCTGCTCTTCATG
Organism: Massilimicrobiota sp. SW1139; assembly: GCF_012027715.1. NCBI lineage: Bacteria > Bacillati > Bacillota > Erysipelotrichia > Erysipelotrichales > Erysipelotrichaceae > Massiliimicrobium > Massilimicrobiota sp. SW1139. The sequence continues at coordinate 125,998 of NZ_SJOR01000003.1, forward strand.
ATGTTCACTCCAGATTTTTAATTGAGGTGACTCTTTGGCATATTTAATGGCATTATTAATAATCTGATCCAAGACATAGATGAGCCATGTTTTATCACTATATATCTGTAAATTCTCTACATTTACATCCATTTCAAAATGCTTATTAATCAAAAAGAATTGATTATTCTTGATGGATTGATAAACACTGTCTTTTAATGAAACCGGTTTAATGTATATATCATGAATCTGACTTTGAATACGACTCACTACCATGATTTGATTCAGATACTGGTTCATTTTTTCTAACTGTTCCTGCATATTTTGTTTTTGTTGATAATCTGTATTTTTCTGATTGATCAATAAACTAGCTGATAATGGAATTTTAATTTCATGGCACCATTTTGTCATATAATCCTGTAAATCATTATTGACTTGATATATTTCATCTAGCTGCTTTTGAAGAACATGAACATCGTGATAGGCAATATCAATATTATCAAAATGATCAAACTCAAAACAAATGACTTCTTTTGATTGTAAATAATCCTTTTTCTTATCTAAACGGTATTTTTCATGCATAAAGTCTAAAAAAATGAAAAAAAGAAGACATACCCCTACAACAACATCAAAATAAATCAGATATTGTGTATTAGCTCCAGGAACAAGATAAATAAAATAGAGATTATACGCCAATATAATCAAGGTTATGACAAGGATATAGCGACTATATTTTCGTAAATAAATCATGATATATAATATCCCTGTCCTTTCTTTGTACAAATAATATCCTGATGACATTCATCTTTTAATTTTGTACGCAATCTGGAAATAAGCACTGTTAAAGAATTATCTGAAATAAATTCATCAGTATTCCACAACGCTTCCATTAATGCCTGTCTTGTGACTATGGCTCCTTGAGATTCTAATAAAAGACAAACTATCTGACTTTCTGATTTTGTCAGATGAATCTCATGTTCATGATAAAACAAGCTGCCCTTTGTTTTATCATAATAAATATCGGCATTGATTCTCATTTGATCTTTAACTTTATATTGATATGTTCTTCTTAAAATAGCTTCAATCTTAGCCTTCAACAATTCCAAATGAAATGGCTTATCGACATAATCATCACCACCTTGAAGAATAGCTCTGATTTTATCATGATCATCATTACGACTGCTTATAAAAATCAAAGGAACTTGTGATGTATTTCTAATTTGTGTACACCAGTAAAAACCATCATAATACGGTAAATTAATATCCATTAAAATAAGATGAGGTTTATAATTATAAAAATCTTCAACAATATTTTCAAAATGTGTTGCGATAACAGCATAATATCCCCATCTCATCAAAAAATCTTTTATTTCTCTAGCAAGTGTTTCATCATCTTCTACAATCATGATGTGCATTTTTTCCATTTCCATCACCTCTTAAAAATATTATATATATTTCAAATCTTTACGAAAAGAAAAAAGCACAACATTACAAAAATGTAACATTATGCTAAGTCTATTCATAGATTTTCTTGACTATCAATACTAAAAATATAATAAGTTTCCTTTATCATGAATTTTCATTATATTTCAATAAAACATTAATATTTAATGCCACAAGATATGTGTGATGATCCTCGTCTTCAAATGTTATATATTGGTCAGTGTCATAGCCACTTAAAGCTGTTGTTTTTTGTAACTTGATATCTTGATTCAAGAAAACTTTCGCAAAAGTCTGTGCTGTTTCTTTGGCTTGTTGTTCACTTGTCATACGTGTTGGTAATGTATCTAAAAAACCATATTCCTTATTAACAAATTGAACCAATTGACCATCCTGATAAGCAAAATCCAAGCGTAAAGTAGGGTTATTTTGATCATTGCCAATTGTGATAATATCATCTATTTCATGAACCACTTTTTTATTTGTTAACTCCTGATATATCTCTTCAGGCATTGTCTGTTTTATCCCATCCATAAGCTGTTGTACTTTTTCAGCTTCTACAACTTTTTGTTTGTCATCTTGTTTTATGGATTGACTATTTTTTAACTGATCATTTTGAATTGTTTGTGTACACCCACTTAAACAAACAACAAGTAATACTAACAATAATTTTTTCATTTTTTTATTCTCCCATCTTTTATACACTATGATTATAAGTCTTTGATGTGGATAATATATGAAAAAACTGTTAATCAGTTTAGAACTTAACAGTTTCTTTTTCTAATAATTACCAATTGTGGCTACCATGACAGCTTTAATTGTATGCATTCTATTTTCAGCTTCATCAAAAACAACAGATTGTGATGATCTGAAAACTTCATCTTCAACTTCTCTAATATCAATTCCCTGTTCATATTTAGCCTTAGCGACTTCTGTTTCAAAGTCATGAAATGATGGTAAACAATGCATAAAAAGTGTAGACTCTTTTCCCGTTTTTTTCATCATTTCTGTTGTCACTTTATAAGGTGATAACATTTTGACTCTTGGTTCATATAAAGATTCATCTTCTCCCATGCTAACCCAAATATCTGTATAAATGACATCAGCATCTTTCACTGCTTCATCAACATTATCTAAAACCTCTATTTTCCCACCTGATTTTTGTGCTTCCTGTTGACAATACGCTAAAACTTCAGGATCAATTTGTAAATCTTTGGGTCCTAAACATACAAAATGCATTCCCATTTTCATTGCACCATACATCAGCCCATAACAGACATTATTCCTAATATCTCCTGTAAAAACAAATTTGACTTCTTCTAATGGTTTATTCAAATGTTCTTCAATAGTCATAAAATCAGCCAATGTCTGAGTTGGATGATCAACATCTGTTAATCCATTCCATACAGGGACACCTGAGTATTTGGCTAAATCTTCAACAGTCTTTTGTTCAAATCCTCTAAATTCTATACCATCATACATTCTTCCTAAAACTTTCGCTGTGTCTTCTAAAGATTCTTTTTTCCCCATCTGTGAATTGCTTAAAAAAGTCACATGTCCACCTTCATCTAAAGCGGCAACTTCAAAGGCACAACGTGTACGTGTTGATGTTTTTTCAAATAATAAGACTACATTTTTTCCTTTTAATGCTGTTCCAACTCTTCCATTTTTCTTTGCCTTTTTTAAACGATGTGCCATATCTAATAAATAACGAATTTCTTCTTTAGAATAATCTTTTAATGTTAAAAAGCTTCTATTTTTTAAATTGACCATATAATCCTCCTATCTTGTAAACATTGTTCCAATACCATCTTTAGATAACATTTCAATTAAAATAGAATGAGGAATACGACCATCAATGATCACTGCTTTTTTCACATTTTCACGAATGGCCCTCACACAACATTCTACTTTAGGAATCATACCACCACTAATAATCCCTTTATCTGTTAATCCTTTCACTTCATAGACATGAACCAAAGGAATCAATGTTGATTCATCATCTTTATCCATTAATAATCCTGGTATATCACTCACCAAAATCATATTCTCTGCTTGGATTTCAGCTGCAATTTCAGCAGCTGCCGTATCAGCATTAATATTATAAGTCTGTCCTGTTTCATCAGTCCCCACACTTGAAACAACTGGAATATAGCCTTTATCTAATAAATCTATAATGATATGAGCATTAATTTTGACAATATCCCCTACATATCCTAGATCATCTTGAGATTCATGTTTTTTCGCAACTATCAGCTGGTTATCAATACCACTGATTCCTACTGCATTGCCACCTTTTTGCATAATTAATTTTACAAGATCTTTATTTGTTTTACCAGCTAAAACCATCTGCACAACATTCATTGTTTCATCATCCGTATATCTTAAACCATGAATAAACTGAGATTCAATATTCATCTTCTTTAATGTCTGATTAATTTCTGGTCCACCACCATGTACCAGAATGACTTTAATCCCAATTTCTGATAATAACACGACATCCTGAATCACATTCATCTTTAATTCTTCATTAATCATGGCATTGCCACCATATTTAATCACAACAACTTTATCATGATATTTTTGAATATATGGTAATGCCTGAGATAAAATTTCTGCTTTAATCACTGCGTTTTGATTCATAATTATTCCCCTTTATGTGCGATAATCGCCGTTAATTTTGACATAGTCATAAGTTAAATCACATCCCCAGGCAATTGCCTGATTATCTCCATCATGTAAATCTATGATTATTTCTATCTCATCTTCACTTAAGATCTGAGCAGCTTCTTCCTCACTAAAAGGATATCCACCACCATTTTGACAAACACGAATTTTCCCCTTTGTACTTTTAAAATCAACATCAATTTTTTGAATATCATAATCAGCATCACTATAACCAATAGCACATAAGATACGTCCCCAATTTGCATCTTCACCAAACATAGCAGCTTTCAAAAGTGAACTTGTAATAACAGATTTAGCAACAATTTTTGCATCCTTTTTTGTCTTGGCATGTAAAACGCTACAAGTTAAAAGTTTTGTTGCTCCTTCACCATCTTTCGCAATCGCTTGAGATAAGCATGTACAAATATACATCAATGCTTCTTTAAAGCACTGATAGTTTTCATCTTTTTGTGTAATTTCATTATTTTGAGCTAGACCATTACACATTAATGTCAACATATCATTAGTAGAAGTATCCCCATCAACACTCACCATATTAAATGTATCATCAACAATTTCATGAATAACCTCATTTAACATGTCTTTAGAAATAGCAACATCACTTGTCACAAAGGCTAACATTGTAGCCATGTTAGGGTGAATCATCCCACTCCCCTTTGCGATTGCTCCAATATGACAAGTCTTGCCATCAAGTTCAAATTCAACCGCATATTCTTTTTTCACAGTATCTGTTGTCATAATACCTTCACAGGCATCTGTACTTCCATTAGCTGACAGGGATTGAACCAATTGATTCATATGTGTTTCAAATGGTTCAATATATAAAGGTTGACCAATAACCCCTGTTGAAGCCACAACAATGTCATTTGCATCAATATGAAGTTCATTTCCACATAATTGACAAATTTGATCTGCTATTTCAATGCCATCAGGATTGCATGTATTGGCATTACCACTATTACAGATAATAGCCTGTGCTTCATGATTTTGTAAGTGTTGTTGTGTGACATAAATAGGTGCTCCTTTCACCTTATTTTGAGTATATGTGCTGGCACAATGACTCATAACATCACTGACAATTAAAGCTAAATCTTTTTTATTTTTATTTTTTCTAATACCACAGTGTATACCTGCCGCCTGAAAACCAATAGGTGCACACACACCTCCATCTATATCTTTGAACATATTTTTCCCCCTTAAAATGATGCTGGTACCATCATTAATCCTTCTTTTTCATCAAAACCATACATCAAATTCATATTTTGGATAGCTTGTCCAGCTGCCCCTTTCACCATATTATCTATTGTTGAAACAACAATCAGCTGATGATATCTCTCATCATAATGTAAAGATATATCACAGAAGTTAGAGTATTGAACAAATTTTAAATCAGCCACTTGTCCTTTTGGCAAAACTCTTACAAAATACTCAACCTGATAAGTCTTTTGATAGATATCATAAACATCATCAAAATCAACATTATCTTTTAATGGAACATATATTGTTGAAATAATCCCACGATTAACAGGTAATAGATGTGGTGTAAACATGACATGAACAGCCTGATGAGCCATCTTTGATAATTCCTGTTCAATTTCAGGTGTATGACGATGACTTGCTATTTTATATGGATGAAATGATTCATTACATTTAGGAAAATGGGTATCTTCTGTTAAAGATTTTCCAGCACCTGTTGTTCCAGATTTGGAATCAATGATAATCTTTTCATCTTTTTGCATATGATTTTTTAATAATGGATATAACCCTAAAGTAATAGATGTTGGGTAACATCCTGGATTTCCAATAATTGATGCCTGTTTAATCTGTTCACGATTGACTTCACTTAAACCATAAACCTGTTTTTCATGTAATTGTGGATATTGATAATCATGTTGATACCATTGTTGATAATCTTTTTCTTGATCCAAACGAAAATCTGCACCTAAATCTATAAACTTCTTTCCTTGTTCATCACAGTGTTTGGCATATTTTTCACTGAGACCATGAGGCAATGATGCAAAAATCATATCAGCTTTTTCAATGACTTCCTGATCATTCGTGAATGTCATATCAAAGACTCCATAAAATGATGGATATAAATCTGAAATCATCTTTCCTTCATAACTTTGAGAGCTGATTGCAACAATTTCAACATGTCGATGATTCAACAACAAACGATATAACTCTGCCCCAGCATATCCACTGGCACCGATAATTCCTACTTTAACCATGATTCAACGCCTCCAATTGTTTTTCCATTCTTGCGATGGCTTTTTGGCATGTTTGAGGAGCAGGTCCTCCATCAACAAGTCTATTTTCAACACAAGTTAAAAGTGATATAGCCTGATAAACATCTTTTTCAAAAACTTCATCAAAAGACTTATAGATATCAAGTGGAAGAGTTTCAAGAACTTCATCATGATCAATACAATAAGCAACAAGCTCTCCTGTTGTTTTGTAAGCATCTCTAAAAGCTTTTCCTTTTTTCACAAGATAATCTGCACAATCCGTTGCATTAATAAATCCTTTAGCTGCACATTCTTGCATACGTTGTTTATTCACTTTCATTGTGTTGATCATATCACTAAAGACTGGTAAACATAATTTCACCTGATCAATCGCATCAAATAAAGTTTCCTTATCTTCCTGCATGTCCTTATTATAAGCAAGCGGTAAACCTTTCATCATTGTCAGTAATGTAGAAACATCATTGATGACTCTGGCACTTTTTCCTCTAACCAGTTCCGCAATATCTGGATTTTTCTTTTGTGGCATGATGCTTGATCCTGTCGCATAAGCATCGTCCAGTTCAATATATTTAAACTCCCATGAACACCATAAAATGATTTCTTCACTTAAACGTGATAAATGCATCATAATCATAGCCAAATCATTGGCTAGTTCAATTGCATAATCGCGATCACTGACACCATCTAATGAGTTATACATAATATCATTCATATGAAGTTCCTGTGCTACAAAATGACGATCAATAGGATATGTTGTCGTCGCTAATGCCCCACTACCTAATGGTGAAACATTGAGTCGTTTCATGCAATCATCCAATCTTGTATAATCACGATAAAACATTTCTACATAAGCCATTAAATGATGGGCAAAGGTAATAGGCTGAGCACGTTGCAAATGTGTATAACCACACATAATGGTATGTGTATGCCCTTTAGCCTGATTGATAAGCACTTGCATCAATTCCATCAACATACCCTGAATATCTTTGATTTCATCACGTGTATATAACCTTAAATCTAAAGCAACCTGATCATTACGTGATCTGGCAGTATGAAGTTTTTTACCACTTTCTGGGTATCGCTTTGTGAGTTCTGCTTCAATAAACATATGAATGTCTTCAGCATGAGGATCAAATAACAAATCACCATTTTCTAATTCACATAATATGTCATCCAATCCTTTTAATATTTCAGTTAAATTCTGCCTAGAAATAATGCCTTGTTTTGCGAGCATTTTAGCATGTGCCTGACTTCCCATAATATCATGTTTATACATTCTTGCATCAAATGATATGGATGAATTAAAAGCATTCACATTAGCATTGATTTCTTTTTTAAATCTCCCTGCCCATAACGCCATATTTTCAACTCCTATTTCTTTCTTTGTTGGTCTAATAAAGCTTTCACCTTAATAGGTAAACCATATAAATTAATAAATCCTTGAGAATCCATTTGATTATAATCTTCATCTTCTCCAAATGAGGCTGTCTGTTCACTATATAAAGTATCTGGTGAAGTCATACCAGCTCCCATAATATTTCCTTTATATAGTTTTAATTTCACCTCTCCATTGACTGTCTTTTGTGTTTCATCAATAAAAGCAAGTAATGCTTTTGTTAGTGGTGTATACCATTGACCGTTATATAAAATATCTGCTAGCTTTTGAGAAACCTGATATTTGAAATGTTGTGTTTCTTTATCAATTGTGATTTCTTCCAAATCAGCATGTGCTTTATAAAGAATTGTTCCACCTGGTGTTTCATAAACACCTCTTGATTTCATACCAACTAATCTGTTTTCAACCATATCAATGATGCCAATACCATTTTCTCCACCAATTTTGTTTAAAGCAGTAATCAAATCAATACCATTCATTTTTTCACCATTTAAAGCAACTGGAATTCCTTTTTCAAAAGTAATGGTAATGTATGTTGGCTTGTCTGGTGCTTTTTCTGGTGTGACACCTAATTCAAGAATCTTGTCATACATAGGTTCATTAGCAGGATTTTCAAGATCTAATCCTTCATGTGATAAATGCCATAAGTTTTTATCTTTAGAATAATTTGTTTCCTTATTGATTTTTAATGGAATATGTCTAGCTTCAGCATACTCAATTTCATCTTCTCTACTCTTTAATTCCCATACTCTCCATGGCGCAATAATATCTAATTCTGGAGCAAAGGCTTTGATTGTCAGTTCAAATCTGACCTGATCATTTCCTTTACCTGTACAACCATGACAAATGGCATCTGCACCTTCTTTTTTGGCAATCTCTACTAATTTTTTCGCAATGATCGGTCTTGCTAGAGAAGTTCCTAAAAGATATTTTCCTTCATAAACAGCATTGGCTTTGATAGCTGGGAAAATAAAATCATTCACAAACTCTTCCTTACAATCAGCACAATAATATTTAGATGCTCCTGTAGCTAAAGCTTTTTCTTCTAATCCTTCAAGTTCATCTCCTTGACCAACATCTCCAGCTACGGCAATCACTTCACAACCATAATTTTCTTTTAACCATGCAATAATAATTGATGTATCTAATCCCCCTGAGTAAGCTAATACGACTTTTTTATATTGTTTCTTTTCCATTGTTCATTCTCCTTTTCATTATTTTGTATTTCTCTTTTATTATATTTATTCATTCTTTCTATCAATCGCCGCAATTCAATCACCCTCTCTATAAACAAAAAACCTCTGGATTTCTCCAGAGGTGCATATACACGGTACCACTCTAGTTGTTAGAAAAACTAACCACTCTATCCCTTAACGCAGGTTACGTTCCATTATACTCTCATTTCCAATGGACTCTCACAGGTGCGTTTCATTCCTTTCCACTTAGTAGTCTTCCACTCTGTACTACCTCGCTTGAAGCGTTCAAGAAATTACTCTTCCTGATCAACGATTTTTTAAATATGCGTTTATGATACATGGATGTTTTTATTTTGTCAATAAAAATTTTTATTTTTTCAAAATTTAATAATTATTTTTATGAAATTTCAAATTTATATATTTCTTTTTCTATCCATCAACTTTTAAATCATTCATTATAATGAATAATAATAAAACTCCCTATACATATTTTCTCTTAAAACTTTTTATAAAATAAAGTAAACAATCAACATCATAATGATAATCAAAAAAATGCCTACACCTATAAATATCATAGCCATAATTGACTGATGTTCAGGTATTTTTTCAATAAAAGCCATTTTAGGTTTCATTGGATGATAATAAACAGCCATATTTGATCCTAATGGCCACATATTCTGTGCATCACTTTTTCCCATCCTACCACCTGCAATGGATAAACAATCATTTTTTGTTACTCGTACATATGGTTCTCCATCTCTTCTCCAACTTTTCGTGATATAACCACGGAAAGTTCTGACTTTCTTATAAGTTTCTCCAAGCACATGATATTCAACAACTGGCACAATCACTCCATTTCCCCTATAACAATAATCCACAACAATTCCGTGTGTCATTTCTTGACAAAGTTTCACCTTTCTTCTTTGCCATAATATGATGAATATTCCAATAAAAGTAAATATCAATCCTAATCCAGCAATGATAAGAAAGACAAGCATGATGATCTGTTCATCTGTCATGATATAAGCCCCCTTTTCTTTATTAAATACCAAATCAAACAAAAAAGCAATTCTTTATATATTAGATAATAATCTAATATAAACATTGACATTTATCTAACAGTTGTTATAATTTTATATACACTGAATATATAATTAGATATTCATCTAATAAAGGAGGGGCGTTATGAAATATCAGACACTAAAAGATGAAAAAGAATTCTTGAAGTTAGCCATTGCCACTGGAATCAATCGTTTTGGTGACTCTATTGATGCTTTAGCTTTAACATGGCTTGTTTATGCAATCACTGGTGATGCTATGTATTCTGCCTTCAACTTTGGCATTAACTACTTGCCTACTATTTTTTTGACACCTTTTATGGGAGCATTTATTGAAAAAAGAAATAAGAAAAGGATCATGGCTTTAAGTGATTTTCTACGTTCATTATTAGTTATACTCCTTATTCTTTTCTATATGTTTCAACAATTAAATGTTTATATCATTATGTTCACAACATTTATGATTTCTATTTTAGAAACCTTAAGAGTTCCTTCTTCTACACCAATGATTGCTTCTTTAGTTCCCAAGGAAAAATATGACATTGCACAATCTTTGCATACCTCACTATCTAAATCATTAGAAATTGTTGGTATGGGATTAGCTGGCATCTTATTAAATAGCTTTGGAATCATGATCACTTTTATTATTGATTGTCTTTCATTTATAGTCAGTGGTCTTATGATTGGTCATGTTCATTTTCATGATAATTCAAATATTCAAAAGCAATCAACGATTTCTTTATTAAAAGAAGGATTTCACTATACCCAAACAAAACAGTCATTGATTTATCTTTGCTTGATTTGTTGTTGTATCAATGCATTTTTAGTTCCTATTAATGCCTTTTCCAGTGCATTAAGCGTTGAAGTTTATCACAGTGGTCCACAGATGGTTGCTTACTTATCAATGGGATTTAGTATAGGAAGTGTTTTAGGAGCGACTCTTTATCCCTATATCAGTTCTTATATGAATGCTAAAAAAATGATACAGTCTTTATTTGCTGGAGCGAGTTTTTTCTATATCATGACTATACTTATCTCTTATATCCCTATCACAATAATCAAATCTTTGTTTATTATGACACTGGCTATTTTATTTGGTATAATTGTTGTTTTTGCTAATATGTATTCACAAATCATGGTCTTACAAAAAGTTCATTCATCTTTTTTATCACGTTTTACAAGCATCATGAATTCTCTAGGTGTTTCTACCATTCCTCTTGTCTCATTTTTTATGAGTTTCATGAGTTCTTTATTTTCTATTCAAAATATTTTTATTTTTACAGGAATATTTGTTATGATAATAGGAGGAATTCTATTATATAACTCTATTGATGAGGTGATTGATCAAGATGAAAAAGACAATATATAATGAACCTTTATGGTATAAGGAATGGAGAGATTTAGGATTTGAATGTGTGAATGGTCCAAAAGCCATTTCATTAGATATCAAACAAAAAAATGAACACTTTCAAAATCTAAAAAAACAACATGATGTATTAGTTAGAAAAGCTAAAAAAATAAAAAATCTGCAAACTTATTTTCAATCATATCAATTAGATAATAATGAAATTTTATGTTTGGCTGATTTTATTTTAAATGCATTTTTCTTTGTCAGTGAATTTCCAAAACAAAATATGCAAGAAGAACTAATTCAAAAATTTACACATTTTGATACAAAGGAATTAAGAGAAGATACTTTAAAATTTATTGATTTTCAAAATGATTATATTGAAAGTATTAGAAAATTATCTATTGATAATGAAGCAAAATTGGATTTGATTGAAACACTTTATCATCCTGATAAAATGATTCATGGATTATTTGATATCTTTAAACAGTTTCAAGAGATTTATCAATCTATTGATTATAATCCTATGCTTTTTAACTGTACTCACAATATCAATCAAGATGACTTAAATCAACTTCTTGGACATATTGGTTTAAAAATAGATGAAACTCCTATCTCTATTTATCCTACTTTTGTTAATTACAATAAGCTTATATTAATGGTTGAAGATTATCATTATATTTTATTAATAGGAGCAGGTCTAGAAAATACAGCATTAACTTCATATCATGAATCACGTAGTGAACAACAAAAATTAGAATACTTTTTAAAAGTCTTAAGTGATAAATCCAAGTTTGAAATTTTAACTTTGTTGAAAAAGAAATCTATGTATGGTCATGAACTTGCGAAAGCTATGAATCTCAAAACTCCAACAATCTCTTATCATATGGATGCTTTATTGGATGGAGATTTTATTCGTATTAGAAAAGAAAATAATCGTATTTATTATTCATTAAATGAAGCAGAAATTGAACATATAATTCAATATTTACATCAAAAACTATTAAAAGAATAAGAGTAAACCCCGTTATTTGTCTATTTTCATAACGGGGTATTTTAAACTTATCCTTTTTTTAGTCCTAATAAATATTCCTTATTCGCATGAGGGTCATCACTAATAAATTTTGCCCATTGATACTGATGTGTCTTTTGTGCACATTCAGGAAGATATGTCTGATATTCATTGATTCTTTTGATTAACATCTGCTCACAATCATCAATACCATACCTTCTGACAATAGCTGTTAATTCATAGACAACCAGTCCAATCGCATGTGTTTCTACATGAACTGTTCCACAACCCTGTCCAACCGCATGGCATAAAGCCTGATCTGATACATCTGTTATATCTTTAGCCATTGCATGTACATCAAGTATAGCTTTTTTGGCTTCTGGCATTTTGATATCTCCTCTTGCCCAGTGACGTGTTTTTTCAATAGCGACTCTAGGTCGATTGTCATCTGGATATTTATTTTCTAATGTGATGACGATTTCTTCCACAAATTTCATTGCCCACAAAACGAGGGTCTGATGAGATTGCTTTCTGATATCCGCCAACAAATCCTGTAAACAGGCACTTTCCCTTGAAAAAAGAATTTGATTTTTTCTTTTCCATTTGATTTTCATATCTGTTAAATCTATTTTATTCACTCTTTAACTCCCTGCCATTCATCATACCTTGACATGCCCATAGAATAATAAGCGCTAATATAAAATTCATTGCTAATGAGGCCATTGAAAGCATAGTAAGAACCGTTGGCGTTAATGCATTCGTCATCATAAAAATAACTGTTAGTATAACACTTGGTAAAGCACTGACAATCATAATCAACATACGCATCATGTTTTCAAAGACTTGTGTTGTACGACTTTTTAATAATCGTATTGTCAGCACACTGGCACTCATAAAAATAAAAATATAACCAAACATATTGATCAGATACATGAAAATGGTTAAAAATGTTTCATGATAATACATTCCCACAACAATAAAAGATAAAGTTCCAATGATGGATACTTTCATAAAAGTTGGAATCATCACAGCAATAAGCTTTTTATAGGGTTTATCAGGTATAAGATAGATCTGATAATTTTTTAATTCACCTACTAAATCACTGGTTTGCATCATCATAAATAACCAGATTATCATCATATAAATAAAGAAACCAAATCCTAAATCAGAAAAAATAGTTATAACCAGATAAATACCTATGGAAATAATATCATTCCATGAGATTATATTCCCTTTCTTTTTCATCAATAATAGATTTTTTGATAACACTGCATAAGCACCATCATAAAATCTTTTCACACTGGTTTTTTTCACTTTCACATTTCTTAAAGCATCCTGATTACCTGCTTTAAATTCTTTTAATTGTTTAGATAACTCTAATGAATCTTGTAATGCCTGTTCATAAAAATCACCTTTGTAAGTAATAAATAATAGATAGATAATGACTAAACTTATAACCAAAAGCAATAATCCTAAACAAACCATCCCCATTTGAGAGGTCACATAAGAAATCAAAGTCAACTTTAACCAACCAAAAACAGGTACAAAATAAAACAGTGGTGATTCAATAAAATCAATCATAATTGTTTGAATCCTTCCTGTTTCTAAATATGTCAGTCCTAAAATAATCACCAGCACAATCCCAAATATTCCTGCGATTATATAATTTATCTTTTTATATTTTTGATCACCTATTGATAAAATATAGCTATAATCAATAAAAACAAGAAAGATCATAATAGTTAACATACTACCTAATAATGCTAGTCCTATAAATCCAAAATCTACACTCATTCCCATATTCATACCAATAAAGAAAATCAATGCAAAAAATGATAATAATATGGATTGCAAAAAGGTTTGAAATGTTAAGAATGTCATAATTTGCTTTTTATGAAAGGGTCCACTAAATAAGAAATAAGCATCTTCTCCAGAAAACAAAGCTTTTCTTGAAGAAAGCATCGTAGAAAATAACATTAAAGCCAAAAATCCAACAAATAGTAAAATAGATGAATGCAATTCAAAATTCACAGCCATATAACTTTGATCTTTTGGCAAAAATAAGAAACTATAAAATACAAAACCATATAAAAGAACAATAAAGATCGTAAAGATTGCACTTGATGGCTTCTTAAAGAGATTTCTCACTGTCGCTTTTGTTTTCATAAACCATAATAAACATAATGATTTCATACTATTCTCCTTCAGTTAATTCAAAGAAGTAATCTTTTAAGCTCTCTTCTTGAAGTTCATCTTTTTTGATTCTTTTGATAATATGTCCTTCTTTCATAATATATGCTTCATCAAAAATATCACTGACAATATCAATAATATGTGTACTGATTAAAACGGCACATCCATTATCAGCTATATTTCTTAATAATTTAAGTGTTTCTTCAATACTTGCTGGATCTAACCCCACCATTGGCTCATCCACCAATAATGCTTTTGGTTCAATCATAAAGGCCAATAACATACTTAATTTTTGTGTCATACCTTTACTTAATTCTTTGGCCATCTTCTTTCTTTTTTCAGTCAATTGAAATAATTCTAAATATTTTTCTGCTTTTTGTTTATAGTTTTCAATCTGATAGGCATGACCAATAAAATCAATATGTTCTTCAACAGTTAATAAATCATAGAGAACTGGTGTTTCTGGTACATATCCAAAACATCGTTTTGCTTCAATTGAGGCATTATCATAACCACAAATGTCAATACTCCCCTCAAACTTTAAAAGATTTGCTATACTCTTAATTGTGGTTGATTTTCCTGCTCCATTAGGTCCTAATAGGATGGTAATCTTTCCACTTTCAGCAATCAGTTCAACATCATCGACTGCTTTAAAATCTCCATATTTTTTTGTCAGGTGTCGTATTTCTATCATATCATCCCTCCTCTTTCTTTTTTATTATATACCCCCCCTCCCCGATATTTTTGCAAGGGGCAAGCTGATAATTTTATTATAAGCTATCATAAATCAAATGTCATTGATTATCATATAAAAAAATCCTAACTCATCGTTAGAATCTTTTTTTCATTAATTCATTTTCATCTCTATGATATCTACATTTTGATAATCAATATGATCATTGATGTCATAGACAATTTGACTCAATACATAGTATCCACCATTGATATAAATTTCAAAAATATGATAATCATAATAAATTTCTAAATCATAATGTCCATTTAATGGTGGTGTTTTATTCACATTACAAACTTTATCATGTTGAATAGAAACTTCCGTTCTATCACAACATAAGCAATCATCCTGTATAAAAAGCTTCATGCCACCCAAACAAATTTGACTATTTGAGTATAACTTGACATGCATATAAAACGGTTCTTTCAAACTGACACTATCTACCTGACGATGGAAGTATTGTTGAACATGTGGGTGTACTGACTGATAAACATGATCATTTTTATATTCAAAAACCCTTGGCAATATATATAATCCTGTCCATGATTCATTTTCAACTGGTTCTCGCATACGCATCCAAGCTAGCATTGTGCGTTGACCATTCTCATCCAGAAAAGTTTGAGGCGCATAAAAATCCAACCCATAATCTAAATACATGAAATCTCCTTGTTGAGTTATTGTCATTGTATCTTCATCAAATTTGACTGGCATTATAACGGCAACACTATCTGGCTGTGAATCTCGAATATGTTCTGGCGAAAAAATCATAAAGTATTGTCCATTGATTTCAAATAAATCAGGACATTCCCACATATCACCAATGCGATCATCTAAAAAACGATTCTTATATGTAAAATGAATAGCATCTTCACTTTCATATAATAAAACTTCTCCACAATAGCCTGTTTCACTTGGAACTTTACTACCTACAATTAAAGCATATTTCCCATTTTTCATTTTCCACACTTTAGGATCTCTTGTATGTCTCACATCTCCTAAAGTTTTATCTTCTATAACATCAATAATCTTTTGTTTTCCATCCTTATTATCAAAATGAAAACCATCATCAGATATCATTAATGCCTGTGATGCAATCAAATCA
Source organism: Massilimicrobiota sp. SW1139 (assembly GCF_012027715.1). Lineage (NCBI taxonomy): Bacteria > Bacillati > Bacillota > Erysipelotrichia > Erysipelotrichales > Erysipelotrichaceae > Massiliimicrobium > Massilimicrobiota sp. SW1139. The sequence continues at coordinate 142,392 of NZ_SJOR01000003.1, forward strand.
TCATCACTATATTGGATATGTACATACTCAGGATTTTCTTTCGCGTAGCGAATCGCCGTATAATAAAGATATAATTTTCCATCTTTTTCAATGGCTGAACCTGAAAAGCAACCATTGCGATCATAAATTTTTGATGGATATAAAGCAATGGGATAATGCTGAAAATGAATAAAATCTTTTGTTGTTGCATGTCCCCAATGCATTGTTCCCCAAAAATTTTCATATGGAAAATGCTGATAAAAAATATGATAATTTCCTTTATAATAAATTAAACCATTAGGATCATTAATCCAATGATAAGGTGCTGTAAAATGTATTTTTGGTTTCATGATGTTTTCCTCCTTATATGTATCATATCATGTTTTAATTGACATGAAAAAGATTTATTTTTGACAAGACTGATTTGTTACATTATTCTATAAAGTAGAAGTGATTCAAAAGGAGGTTATGATGTTGCAGGCTCTAGCAAGTGATATTGATCACACTTTATTTTTCTATGAAAGAAATCCACAAATTTCAATTCAAGACTGCCAAGCTATACAAAATTATCAAAATCAAGGGCATCTCTTTGGTTTATGTAGTGGTCGTCCTTATCAGGGTGTTGTACACCTATCTGACCAGATTCATCCTGATTTCTATATTATAACAAGTGGAGCTCTTATTTTAGATCGTGCTTTACATGTAATTTATGAAAAGTTTGTAGATTATCAAATACTGCATCAGTTATTTTATCAATATAATCAGCATGCCCTGATTATTATTCATGCTAGTCATCATCTTACATATAAAACAGATAAAGAATTTGTAGAAGATGATTGTTATTTAATATCTGACCTTCAAGATTTTGAGGATTCTGCTTATGGAATTTCTTTGGTTTTTCATGATGAAACAACAGCATTACAAGAAACACAAAAAATAAATCAAACATTTAAAGAAATAGAAGCCTTTCAAAACAAAGATTCTATAGATATTGTGCCAAAGGGCTGTTCTAAAGGGGAGGCATTAAAAAGAGTTAAAGACTATTATCAAATAACTTCTTTAGCGGGTATTGGCGATTCCTATAATGATATACCTATGCTGACAAATGTTGATATTCCTATCACTTTTGTAGATGCTCCAAAAATTTTACAAGATTGTTCACAATACTGTGTTCACAGTGTGAGTGAAGCTATTGAAATATTAAAAAAAAGAAAACCTTTTTAAAAGATTTTCTTTTTTATTGCATTTTTAAATAATCAATAACTTGGTCTAATGAATCAACAATTTTTGTTACTTTTTCAACGAATTGTGGCTCAGGATATTTCATATCAGGCACACAAATCACATCAATATGTCCATCATAAGCCGCTAAAATTCCAGCTTCACTATCTTCCAGAACCAGGGCATCCTCAGGTGCTACACCTAATTTTTGGCACGCAGTTAAGAAGATTTCTGGATGAGGTTTACCATGAGTCACCTCATCTCCACAAATTGTATCATCAAAATATTTTGTTAGATCTGCATTTTTTAAGATTTCATCAACACGTGCTCTCCCACTTGATGTTGCCACAATTGTTTTATAATTATTTGCTTTTAAGTATTCTAATAATTCTACTAATCCTTTTTTCTTTGGAACATATTGTCTTAAACTTTCATCAATCCATACATGAACATCATCCCAGACTTCTGTCATAGGAAAGTCTTGACCATAATGGTCAATAAATACCTGACAGATTCCCTGTTTATTTTTTCCTAAACAATTTCTATATAATTCTTCTGTAAAATCATGGTGCCCTAATTGCGCCAATTTTTTTACATATTCATTATATGTTACTCTTTCACTATCAATCATGAGTCCATCCATATCAAATATGACTGCTTTTTTCATCTACATTCACTTCCTTTTTTCTTATTCTAGCATATCTTCATATTCAAGAACAAGAAAAGTTATAAACTACTCTGTTTTTAAATGCTTATGCATAAATCTTCTAAATGAGAATGTATTTGTTATTGTTGTGATTAAATCTGAAAGAGGTTCAGCTAACATAACTGCAAAAACACCATCTGATATAAATATTGGTAAGATATAGATGAGTGGTATTAATAAGATAATCTTTCGATAAAAAGCAAAGAAAAATGAAATCTTACCAAATCCAAGTGATGTATATGATTGTTGATAAGTTGAGTTCGCTCCCATAATAATGAAACCAAAGATATAAACTCTTAACATACGACTTGCTAATTCAATTAACTCTGGATCATTAGAGAATAGCTGTACGAAAACTTGTGGTACAAATTCCATCAACAAAACACCCACAATAGAATAAATTAATGATACTTTCATCGCTAAAGAGATAGCTTTTTTAACACGGTCATATTGTTTAGCCCCATAATTATAACTGATGATAGGCTGTGTTCCTTGTGCAATACCTTCCATTGGTAATTGAAGAATCTGATTCATAGATAACATGATTGTCATAGAACTGACTGCTAAATCTCCCCCAAAGAATAAAAGTTGACGATTAAAGGAAACTTGCAATATGCCTTCAGTTGCACTCATAAAGAAAGGAGAAAAACCTAAACCTAAGACTCTTTTCATGATATCTAAATCAAATTTAAAATATTCTTTTTTGATTTGGATAGTTGTTTTCTTTCCTAATAAAAACTTCATAACCCAAACACATGAAACAAATTGAGAAATCACTGTTGCAATTGCAGCTCCTGCAACATCCATGTGTAAACCAAAAATAAAGATTGGATCAAGAATAATATTCAAAACACCACCAATAAGTAATGTAAACATCCCATATTTTGCAAAACCCTGTGCATTGATAAAATAATTTAAACCAACACTCAATTGAACAAAGACCGTTCCTAAACAATAAATAGAAAGATAGTCCATAGCATAAGGCAATGTATTTTCACTAGCTCCAAATAACATTAAAATATCTTCACCAAAAATTAACAGGACTGCCATAATAATAAGTGAAGAAATAACCAAACTAAAGACACAGTTTCCAAGTATCTTTTCAGCAATATCCATTCTCTTTTCACCCATTCTAATAGATGCCAAAGGAGCTCCGCCTCTTCCAAATAAATTGGTAAAAGCTGTAATAATTGTAATAATAGATGTACATAATCCAATCCCTGCAATGGCTAAAGCACCATCAGCTAACTGTCCAATATATATTCTATCTACCATATTATAGATAAGCGTTGCCAGTTGAGCGAGAATAGAGGGTATCGCAAGTGAAAGTAATAATTTTGATATTTTCTCATTTTCCAGTCTTTCATTCATGTTGTCCACCTCCTAAATTATGATAAACCTGTTGTAAAATTTCATGATATTTGACAATATCTTCCTGTGAAATATTCTGATATGCCTGTTCATCAAAAGCATGTTGAATATTTTGAATTTTTTTAACTAACTCATCTGCCTTTTTTTCTACACATAAAATATTCCAACGTCTATTGACAGGATCAGGATTTCTTGTCACTAAGCCTCGTTTCACCAACTTTTCAATAGCTAATGAGACATGTCCTTTAGAAATACCACGCACATTGACAATATCTTGTGCATGATTATATTCTGGATTATTTGCTAAAAAAGCCAAGACATCAATTTCAACTTGTGTCATCTGATACTCTTTTAATAATTCATCAAATAGTGAATTATACTTTTTAATGATATAAGGGTGCATTCCCAGTGAAAAAAACTTTTGAATTCCCTTTTCTGTTTTGATTTTCATAGTTTTCTCCTTAACTGTTTTATTTTGAACAGTTATATAATAAACCTATTATTCCATATCTGTCAATATCTTTTTAACAAAACACATGCTTTGACTTTTGATATTGAACTTGTTATAGTAAAAATGGTGATAAAAATGAATTTATATAATATAGAAGTTATAAATAGTCATAATCAAAAAGAATCCTTATCAAAATATAAAGGTCAAGTTTTGTTAATTGTCAATACTGCCACAGAATGTGAATTTACTGAACAGTATGATCATTTAGAAGATTTATATGAAAAGTATCATGAAAAAGGCTTTACAATCTTAGATTTTCCATGTAATCAGTTTGGTGAACAGGCACCAGGTACAATGGAAGAAATCATGTCTTTTTGTGCTGATACTTATGGTGTCAGTTTCCCTCAATTTGCTAAAATTGATGTGAATGGTCCACTAGAATCTCCCGTATATACATATCTGAAAGAACAACAAAAACCTGAGTTATCAAAAAGGATTGAATGGAATTTTACAAAATTCTTACTTGATCGAAACGGTCATGTTGTTGAAAGATTTGAACCATTAGTCACACCATATGAAATTGAAGATAAAATCATTGAACTTCTTTAGTAAAAACAATTGACAAAGATATTATTCAACGTTAAAAAGGTTTACTTAAACACAAGTAAACCTTTTTAAATATCATATTTATCTTTTCAATCAAATAATTTTAAATAAATTTTTTCATCACACTCTTTAAAAACATTAAAAATAACTTTTTCAATTGTAGAATGTTGAAGATAATCATGAACTGTCTTGAATGCAATTTTCGCTGCATGTTCATTAGGAAAATGAAAAACACCTGTTGAAATACAACAAAATGCTATTGATTGAAGCTGATACTTTTCTGCTAATCTTAGACAGCTTTCATAACATGATGCCAGTAAAACCTCATCTTTATGTGTAACTTCTCCTGTTACTATTGGACCTACAGTATGCAAAATATAGCGAGAAGGCAAATTATAAGACTTCGTTATTTTTGCTTGACCTGTTGGTTCTAAATAGCCTTGTCTTTGCATAAGATGATGACATTCATTCCTGAGTTGTACTCCAGCAAATGTATGAATGGCATTATCAATGCATTGATGTCCAGGTACGAAGCATCCTTCCATCTGATTATTAGCAGCATTAACAATGGCATCTACTTTTAATCTTGTAATATCCCCTCTCCATAAAAGAATACGATCAGAAGCCTCGTCAAAAGAAACAACGCCCTTTTTCGCATTTTCTTCTTGTAACATAGCATCTTGAATATTTAAGAATGTCTGTGAAACTGATTTAGCTTCCCTGATATTCACTAAAGCACGATAAAGCGCAAATAACTCATCATGACCTTGAGGTAAGTCTATATGCATATTGTTTTCATCTAATAAATATTGAATTAAATAGATTAATCTTTCATTTTGTGTCATGCTCATTCCTCATTCCTCATTTCATTCGCTACAGAATTTAAAATATTATGGATATCTCCTTGAATTAAGATAGATTGTTTGTGAATGTTTTCAGGGCAATAGAGATCATCTAAATTTATACTGATATATACTGCATTCTTATTTTGGGATACATAATTCCAAAATGGATATTTAATAATCACTGGGGTGTTGGCTCCTATACCTAATTCCAAATATAATACCTTTCTATGTTGATGTTTTTGAAGAAAGTTTTGATAACGTTGTTGTGCCTGATACCATCCTTCATCTTGTACAAATGTCTGATCACATCTTAAATTCATTGTCATTGGTGCTCCACAACGAGGACAATATGGAATGAGTTGAGATGGAATCTTCATATTTTTTTGTTGCTTTAACATAGCTTTTACTATATCTTCATTATCATAAGTCTGCTGATGACAAGGCTTAGAACATTGCCATAAACCATAATCTCCTTGTGTATAAAATAATCTTGTCTTATCAAAACCATTTTTTTGAAACTGATGATCTACATTTGTCGTTATAACAAAATAGTCTTTGTCTTTAACGAGTTCTAAAAGAATCTGATAAGTCTTTTTAGGAGAATCTATATAGCGATTATAATAAATATGTCTAGACCAGTAAGCCCAATATTCTTCTAATGTCTCATAAGGATAAAATCCTGCCGAATACATATCACGCAAATGACATGTATCAATAAAATCCTTAAAATAAGTTTCAAATCTTTCTCCAGAGTATGTGAGTCCAGCTGAAGATGATAAACCTGATCCCGCCCCTATAACAATAGCATCACATGATGTCATGATTTTAACAATTTGTTTGATAAGCATATCTTTACTTTTCATTTTCTCCACCTCTTTTGATAATCGCATGTACGGGACAGACTTCCTGACATTTTCCACAATGTAAACAATGATGTTGTTCAATCATAAAAGATTGACTTGATAAATGAATACATTTTTGGGGACAGATATCATAACACTTTTGACAATTGATGCACTTGTCTGTAATTATATAGCCTTCATTTTCTATCGTCATTCCCACCGTAAAGCTTTGCCTATATATAGGTTTTCGACTTAAATCGAAGTATTCTCCTTTGCATTCATATACTTGAAAGACCTCTAAAACATCCCTTAATTCAGGAGTATAAATCTGATTCATATAAGGATTATTTATAAAAATATCTTCTCATTTATCATGACCTATATTTTTAACTTTTCCATTTAAAGAAATAGCAACTGCAGATAACGTATCTTTACCTTTGATTCCTGTTAAAGCAATATGGGGATGTTTCATTAATCTTTGATAAAAAGACTTCCCTTTTGCGGTTAAGAAATATCAATAATCATCCTCTAACAACATCATATCAATAGCACAGGTATACGGTATTCCCTAATCATCTATAGTTGCTATAACAGTTGTATGAATATCTTCCTGTAAAATTTTCAGTATTTCATGTGTCGTCATATTGAAACTCCTTTATGATTTTAAAATGTATAACACTTTTAATGTAACTTAAATCATTACAACCCTCACACAAAATATATCACTCTTTAGTTGTAATGTCAATAGTTACAACTATAACAAAAAAAGAAACGCATAATAGCATTTCCTCTAATCTTCTTTGATTCCTCGCATATATGGATTTGTATATAAAGAATAAACAAGCTGTATGCACATCACACACCATATAACTGGTTCACAGAATATAACTGCCATATATTGGAATTGAGGAATAAAAATAAATACAAATATAATTTTTCCTACAAATTCAATAATACTTGATATCAACGGTAATAATTTCTGTCCTAGTCCCTGCAATGCATAACGTGTTTGCATCAAAATTCCTAATACTGCATAGAATGGTCCCACAATTATTAAATAAAGTGTTCCATTATCTAAAACAACACTTTCACTAGAACCTGAAATTAATTGTACAAGTGATGACCCAAATAATAGAATAATGATAGTCACAATAGCCGCCATAACAACATCATAAATATAAGCATATTTCATCGCTTTTTGAATTCTTTCACGCTGATTTGCTCCTCTATTTTGTGAGACAAATGTTGAGATTGCAAGCGCCATAGCTGTAAAAGGCATATTAAAGAACATGTAGAGTTTTCTGGCTGCTGTATGTCCCGCAATAATCAGATATCCTAAATTGTTGATTCCATACTGAAGAATGACTGATCCTGCAGAAACAATACTGCTCATAAATCCCATTGAAAAACCTTGTCCTAATAATTCTTTATATAAATCTTTATCGACTGCAAAATGTTTTTTTGATGGTAATAAGATTTGTGTCTTTTTGAAAATATAAATAATACATAATATAACCGATACACCTTGAGAAATAACCGTTGCGACAGCTGCACCCTGAATTCCCATATTGAGTTGTGTAATAAAGAAAATATCTAATACAATATTTAATAAAGACGAAATGATAAGGAAAACAAGTGGCATCACACTATTTCCAATGGCTCTCATTAAACCAGCACAGAGATTATAAGCAAACATAACAACAATGAATAACACGATAACTGAAATATAGCTATATGCTTCCTGAATAATATCTACTGGTGTATTTAATAATTCTAATAAAGGATGTAAGCATATCATTCCTATTGTTGTTAAAGCGATAGAAATAATCAATCCAATAACAATAGAACTTGCTACTGATTTTTTTAATAGTTCTCGATTTTGTGATCCAAAACTTCTAGCTGTAACAATTGCCAATCCATTACCTATTCCTAATGCAAACCCTACTAATAAGTCATAAATAGATGTACATGATCCAATAGCAGCTAATGATACATCACCCAAATAATTTCCAACAACCATTGTATCGACAGTATTATATAATTGTTGGAACACATTAGAAACAAGTAATGGAAGAGCAAAAGTAATCAATGATTGAAATATAGGTCCATGAATCAGATCAACATCAGCCTGAAAAAAGCGTTTTCTTTTTGCACCTTCCATATGTCTACCTCTATTCAGTCACATTACGATTGATAATTTCTACTAATGTAAAAATTCCATCTTCGTATTCATATTTTAAAATACAGCAGTTATAAAATCTTTCTGTTTTCTTTACTTTTGCATATTCTTCCCATGCACGATAGAATTGAGCACAAGCCCCACCATGAGAAACGGCTAAAACGACTTCATGATCTTCTTTATTCATGATTTCAGTTAATGTGTTTGACATTCTTTCTCTTAATTCCATTTCACCATCTCCACCAAATCCTTTGAAAAAATCTCCATATGGTAAAGGTGGATTCAAACACTCATCTTTTCCTTCAAAAACACCAAAATTCCATTCTTTTAAACCTTTCACTCTTGTATAAGGCATCTGATAATCAGTAACGATTTCTAAAGTATCACAAGCTCTTTCTGATGTAGAAGAATAAGCATGATCAAATGTAATATGATTATTTTTAAAATATTCACCTGCAATCTTTGCTTGTTTCATTCCTAGTTCTGTTAAAGGGGCATCACACCATCCTTGTATCTTGTGTTGAACATTAAATAAAGTTTGTCCATGTCGCATTAAATAAAGTGTTTTTTTCATTTTTCTGTTCCTCCCTGATGATTTGATTTCACTATATCTTTTAATGTGATTTTTGGATGACGATATCTTGCATTTGGATTCTTATCAAACTTCAACGCAATCGCATGAAATGGGCAGTTTTGTACACATGCCAAACAAAAATCACATGTTTTTGACTTTCTTTGAGCTTTTCCATTAACCATTTGAATATTACCAGTAGGGCAGACTTGCTCACATATTGTACATCCAGCACACTGATCTGTTATTTGAATTGTTTCTCCATTATTCAATTCAGGATGATCCGTAAATCTTTTTGTCACCATTTGGTAAGCTTCCTGGCTTTCTTTCGTTGGTTGAGGTATATCCTTTTCTTGAGCTTCAAGTCTAGCTTTCGCTTCTTGAATTTGTTCATCTACATGCTTATTGATAGCCATCTGTTCTTCCATATCGAATGAAGGTAAATAATTATCAACCATTTTAATTGTTTGAATAAAATCAACATGTACTCCATGCTCTTTACAAAAGTTTTCACTCCACACTCCAGCTACTGTATCTCTATTTCCATAAGTCAATAACATATAAAAATAAGGTGTATCAAATTTGGCTTTTGCTAAAAAACGTCTAACAGTTTGAGGAAGCTCTCCAGCATAAATAGGAGCGACAATCCCAATCTTATCAGCTTTATATTGTAAATCTTCTTTTTTCAATTCCTGTGGAATACTGTAAAGATCTTCTTCAATCTGTCTTGCTACATATAAACAGTTTCCTGTTGCCGTATAATAAAATATCATGTTTCTACCTTCTTTCCAATGATATTGTAAGCATTTTTACTGTTTTTGTACAATATCAATATGGAAATCTGCTATAATGAAATAGAATAGTGAGGTCCTCATATGATAGAATTAGAACAACTACAACATTTAGTTACATTTCAAGAATGTCAGACATTATCCAAGGCAGCTAAACAGCTTCATATATCACAACCTGTTTTAACACGTTCTATGCAAAAATTAGAAGAAGAGTTAGAAGTCAATTTATTTAACAGAACTAAAAATAAAATTGCTTTTAATGAAACAGGTCTATTAGCTGTTTCTCTAGCAAAACGTATTTTAGATGATACAAAAGATATGAAAAAACAACTTGTAGATTTTGATAGAAAGCTACATACTTTTGCGATTGGTTCATGTGCGCCAGCACCATTATCATATTTAAGTCGTAAATTTTCACAGTTCTATCCTCAAAGAACATTATTAACAGAAATTAAAGATATGCATATCTTAATCAAAGGTCTCAAGGAAAAAGACTATACAATCATTATCATGCCTTATGACATAGAAGATGAACAGATTGAAAGTATTCCATTTATGGAAGAACAATTATTTTTTTCTTTACCTTTAAATCACCCTTTAGCTCATAAAAAATCCATCTCATTAAAGGAAATGGATGGAGAGAAAATGTTATTAATGTCAAATATTGGTTTTTGGAATGATATGCATAAAAAAACAATGCCCCATACAAAATTTCTGATTCAAAACGATCGTTCTGTTTTCTATGATTTGGTAGAACTGTCTACATTACCTTCATTTACATCTGACTATGTTATGAAAACTGAAATCATGCCTCAAAATAGAGTGATTATTCCTATTTCAGATGCCCAGTCACATGCGACGTTCTACTACTGGTATCTTAGAGAAAACGAATCTCAATTAAGAACTTTATTATATCATCTATAAAAATGAAAGGATGAAATGGTTTTCAAATAACGGAATTCATTTCATCCTTTTCAATATCATATTTATTTTAACTTATTGTATTCTTCGTCACTTACTGGTTCTAACCATTCATTAGAAGCACCTTCTGCTGGTACAGAAATTGCAATATGTGCAAACCAGCTATCTTTAGCAGCACCATGCCAATGTTTCACTTCTGGAGGAATATCCACAGTATCACCTGGTTTTAATTCCCTAGCAGGTTTCCCCCATTCCTGATACCATCCTCTACCATCAGTAACCAGTAGAATTTGTCCACCTTTATGATGAATATGCCAATTATTGCGACAACCTGGTTCGAATGTGACATTACTTACTGGTAAACTTTCAGCAAGGGGCTGTAAATAACTTTGACCAATAAAATATTGAGCAAACGCTGTATTTTCTTCTCCAACGGGAAATAATGTTTTAACATCTTTCATACTCTTCTAACCTCCTATCTGCTTCTATTATATATCCACCAAACAAAAATATCTAATACCTATTTTTTATTATCAACAATGCTTAAAAAGCATTAACATTTGGCGACAAACTGATTAAAAATCTCCTGCATTTTTTGATCAGTTTTACACATATCTTCAGGATGAAATTGGACTGCTGTAATCGGTAAAGATATATGTTCAATAGCTTCAATCATCTGATCTTCACTGTATGCGACTGCTTTTAATCCCTTTCCTAATTGATCAATAGCTTGATGATGAAAACTGTTCACATATCCTCTATCTTGAAAGATAGAATATAAAAAACTATTTTCTTGAATGTTCATTGTATGACTTGCACATTCTCTTCTTTCTTTTTGAGAATGTAAAAGTGTTTTCTGTGGAGCATAAGATAAATCTTGATAAAGTGTTCCACCAAAAGCTACATTGATTACTTGAAGTCCTCGACACACACCAAAAATAGGTATATTTTTCTGTGAAGCTTTTTTTATCAAGGCAATCTCATATAAATCTCTAGGATAATCTGTTTCCCCTAATAAAGGTAATGGATTTTCATGATAGAGTAATGGATTGACATCACAACCACCAATAATCATTAAACCATCAATCATATCTAATTGCATTTCTATGTCTTCATTAGGAACAGGCGGCAATAAAACCGGGATTCCTTGTGCTTCAATAATAGCCTGTAAATAATCTTGTTTAATAAAATGTATATATTTATCATTTTGTAGTTCTTCACTACATGTTATTCCAATTCTCTTTTTCATACTTTTCTCCTTTCTTCTTTTATATCAATTCAATATATCATAAAAATCATATCTTATACATAAATATGATTTACAATATTTTATTCACTTTTTATTTGAATATGAATACATGCAAAAAGCCAGCTGAAGCTGACTTTTATTTTTCAAAATGCTGTGCTACTTTTTGTAAGTCTTCAATAATTGGTAAATGTTGTGGACATACATTTTCACATTGTCCACATCCAATACATTCACTTGCTTTACCAAAAGTCTTTGTCAAGTTATTGTAGTATTCACCTTGAGGTGTCCATCCTTTTTCTTCTACTTCCTGTAAATCAGCATTGTATAATGAGAAATATTTAGGAATAGCTATATGCATTGGACATCCTTCTGTACAATATGAACATCCTGTACATGGAATAGCAATCGTTGAATTAATAATATCAACAGCCTGACGAATCAATTGATATTCATCATCATGAAGTGGCTGCAGATCTTTCATATAGCTTATATTATCTTCTAATTGAGCCATATTAGACATACCACTTAATACCATCATGACATTATCAAGACTTGCCGCAAAACGAATAGCCCATGAAGGTACTGACATATCTGGATGATATTCTTTATACATGTTTTCAACTTTTTCAGGAACTTTCGCTAATGTTCCACCTTTAACAGGTTCCATCACAATAACAGGTTTATGATATTTTGTTGCCACCTCATAACATTGACGAGATTGAACACCTACACTATCCCAATCCAAATAATTAATTTGTAATTGAACAAATTCAAATTCTGGATGTTCCTGTAATACCTTTTCTAGTAATTCTGGTCCATCATGGAATGAAAATCCAATAGTTTTAACCAATCCTTGTTTTTTCTTTTCTTGAATCCATGTAAAACAATCAAGCTTTTCATATGTTTCAATACTATGTGTATTAATATCGTGTAAAAGATAATAATCAAAGTATTCTACACCAGTTTTCTTTAACTGTTCATTAAAGATTTTATCTCTATCTTCTTTTGTCTGAATAAAACCTGAATGTAATTTTGTAGCAAGTGTATAAGTCTGACGATCATGACGTTTCACCAATGCCTCTCTCGTTGCATTTTCGCTATTAAATCCACAATACATCCACGCTGTATCAAAATAAGTAAATCCATTTTCTATAAAAGTATCTACCATTTGTTTCACTTGTTCAATATCAATCTTTGAAGGATCGTTTTCATCAAGTGATGGTAATCTCATTAATCCAAAACCTAATTTCTTTGTCATATCATTTCCTCCTACTCGATTATTTATTATACACCCTAAAGTTAACTTTAGGTCAAGAAAAAAGAAAGGATCACCTTTCTTCATCTTATTCTATATGACCACTGCTGAGTCCTTCATTCTTCTCATCAAGTGGTAACCATTCTAAAACACGTTCAATATAACGATCCCAAAAATCCCATTCATGTGCACCTGGTCCTTCTTCATAAGTGCTATTGATTCCCTGTTGAAGTAAAAAATCACGGTAATCACGATTTTCTTTAATCAGTGAATCATCAGTGCCACATGCCATATATATCGCAGGCACATCTTTTATAGCCATATTTTGAATCAGTGCTTTATAATCTTTATCACTTCCTTTTAACTTATGTAAATCACCAAAAACAGAAGTTAAATAACTTCTTTTATACATATAAGGTACGTCGTCACCATCCTCAGCGTTGATAAAAGTGTCAATTAATAATGCTGAAGACAATGCGGCAATATAACCAAATGTCTGATAATATTTGAGTCCATTGATAATAGCTCCATATCCACCCATAGACAACCCTGCAATAAATGTATCTTCTCGACGTTGTGATAAAGGGAACATGGCTCTTGTGATAGAAACAAGTTCTTCACCAATAAATTGTGAATAATATTCATGTGAGTTTTCATTATCAACATAAAATTTATTCTCTCCTGAAGGCATAATAACAGCTAAATCATGATCCTGTGCCCACCTTTGAATACGTGTACCACATACCCAATCTGTATAATTTCCAAAAATCCCATGTAATAAGTATAATGTTTTGATTTTTTTATTTGGCTGGTTTAACTTTTTATCAACAGGAATAATAGCATTAATTGTGACTGTGCGCATTAACTTTTCTGAGAAAAAATCAACTTGTACTAATGCCATTATGATAAATCCTTTCCAAAATATTTATAAAATGCTTTGTCAATACCCGCACAATCAACATAATCAGTAACAAATTCTGCAATGTTTTTTAAACGATCTACTGCATTTCCCATCGCAATACCATGTCCAACCAACTCAAACATCTCCATATCATTCACACCATCACCAAAAGCATAAGTATCTTTTTGATCAATTCCTAATTTTTGATATAAATACTTACAGGCTGTTCCTTTTTTAAATCCCTTATGATAAACATCCATACGAATCAATCCATGATCATAAGCAACAATTGTCATATCATTTTCTAATTCATGATATGCTTTCCACATTTGTTCTACTGTTTCAAACAAAACACAGCAACTGATAGCATCTACATCCTGAGCCTCATATCTTTCTACTACATTCTCAGGTCTTTGATCTGTTCCCTGAAACATTACACGATGTTTAACGACCAATTCATCATCCAAACAATCACACCATTCTCCATGATGTCCATAAAACATAGGTCGCCCTTGATATTTTTGATAAACTTCCATTTGTTTTTGTATTTCTGGAGTTGTTAAAACTTCATCAACCAGAATCTCATTATTATAAATGATATAATGTCCATCACATAAAACATAACCATCAAATGGAATATCTTTTAATCCTTCAGGGATAGCGCCTCTTGCTGAAGCAATGACGATCTTATTACCTTGTTTCTGAAAATCTTTTAAAACCTGTTTTGTTTGATGACGAGGTTGCATCATACCTTCTTGAGCATTTATTAAAGTTCCATCAATATCAAAGAAAACTATTTTCATTTTATCATTCTCCTTGCCATCATTATATCATTTCTCTTCTTTGAAAATCCATATAAATCCAACGAAAAAATATCTTGATTCATGATTCTCATTTTTGTAAAATCAAAAAAGAAATGGAGGTTTTCTATGAAATTAATTATGCTAGGTACAGGTAATGCTTTAGTAACAAAGTGTTATAATACCTGTTTTGTATTTGAAAATCAAAATCAATATTTCTTAGTAGATGGTGGTGGCGGAAATACCCTTTTATCACAGCTAGAAAAAGCGCATATTAATTGGCAGGATATTAAAGATATCTTTGTCACACATAAACATATTGATCATCTGATGGGAATTATCTGGATGATTCGTATGATTGGTCAACATATGAGTCAAGGAAAATATCAAGGTGAAGTGCGTATATATGCTCATAAAGAACTTATTGATATTATCATGCAAATGGTTCATCTGGTTTTAGAAGCAAAGCATACACAATTTATTAACAAACGCATTCACTTGATTGAAATTCAAGATCATGATAGTCATATGATTATCAATCATCAAGTCACTTTTTTTGATATTCATTCTACAAAAACAAAACAATTTGGTTTTCAAATGCAATTAGATCACAATAAAAAGTTATCTTGTTGTGGAGATGAACCATGTCATCAAATCAATGAAGCTTATATTCAAAATAGTGATTGGTTACTTCATGAAGCTTTTTGTTTACATAGTGAAGCTGATATTTTTCATCCTTATGAAAAACATCATTCGACAGTGAAAGATGCCTGTCAATTAGCTCAGTCTTTAAATATTCAAAATCTTCTTTTGTATCACACTGAAGATAAAAATATCAAACAACGTCATTCTCTCTACATGCAAGAAGCCAAACAATATTTCCAGGGAAATATATGGATCCCTGATGATTTAGATATTATTAACATTCAATAGGATAGAGGAGTAAATTATAGATTTACTGCCCCTTCCATTGAACCAAACGTACGGGTCTCGTATTTGGCTCTACATTTATATCGAAATTACAAACTCTTAAGATAGTAGTTAAGGGGATGGACTAGACCTGGTCTGTCCCCTTTCTCTTTGCCTAGAACTATTGGTGATAATATGAAGTTGACTACATCCAATCCACTTCTTCTGTACCATCCTAATCTTGAATTTGCACATTTATAGATATCTTCTTCGTTAAATCTGCATTTATATTTAATATTTAATACCTTTAGATTTCTATAGATAGTCATAGGTCTTTTCCACTGTTTGATGATAATACATCTTATTTTATGGCGTAACCATTGTCCGAATTTTTCAAGAAATAGCTTTATGCTTCCTATCTTAAAATAGTTTATCCATCCTCTTACTATTTGATTGACCTTTGTAAATGTAATTGATAGACGTCTTGAAACAGCTTGTTTTCTTGATAAGACTACTTTTATCTTCTCATATAAACGTTTCTTTCTATTTTCAGTAGGTCTGCATTTCCACCCCTGACTATCCTTATAAAAGGAAAATCCTAGAAACTCCCCTTTCATTGGACGTACAACTTTTGTCTTCGTGGCATTAACTTTCAAGAATAGTTTCCTTTCTAGCCATGATGTCACTGACTTCATCATTCTATTTGCACTCATTTCGCTCTTCACGAAGATGATGCAATCATCCGCATATCTTACAAATCTTAGACCTCTTGATTCCAGTTCCTTATCAAATTTATCTAAATAGATATTCGATAATACAACACTGATAGGTCCACCTTGTGGGGTTCCGACTGTTGTACTTTTAATAAGTCCTTCATCTAATACACCGGCTCTTAGATATGCTCGTATAAGATGTAACGTTGTTGCGTCATTGACATGTTCTCTTAAGATTGAAATTAACTTGTCATGATTTACCGTATCAAAGAACTTCTCAATATCCAAGTCAACTATCCATTCATACCCTTCATTTAAATAATATAGCACTTCTTCCATTGCCGTATGTGCACTACGTCTTGGTCGGAATCCAAAACTATGTTCACTGAATATTGGCTCATAGATTTGACTTAATACTTGTGCTATGGCTTGTTGAATAACTCGGTCTACAACTGTTGGAATTCCTAATGCTCTTCGCTTACCATTAGGCTTTGGTATATAGATTCTTTTGACCGGCATTGGTCGATACTGTTTATTCATTATCTTATGGATAATTTCCTCTTGATATTGATTAAACCACTCTTCAATTTCTTGTACTGTCATTTTGTCTACTCCCGGTGCTCCTTTGTTCTTCTTGACCTTTTTGATAGCTATCTTCAAGTTCTCCTGACTTAAAATCTTTTCCATTAATTTCATTTGCTGCTCCTCCTCTATTTGTAAATCTATCCGGAACCATCCCAATTACCTTTACCATCTATGGTTACGCTCCATAGTTCTAGGCTATCCTCATATTCGGACTGTCCAGACATTGCTTATAGTGATTTGCACTCTATAAACGTTTCAGTCCTTCAGTATCTCTACCTACTATGACTTCATCTGACTTCTTATGGCAAACCTTTTTCGACCGAGGGTACTATCACTGATTTTAAAGTTTACTAGACTTCCTCGTCCATAAGACCTCCCGGGGTAATTCATGAACCCTCTTTCTTTCACAACGTCCTGATTTACTGTCTTGGTTTTACGTTTACCTTTTGGACTTCGATTTGTTATGCAACCTTATCCACCATTTAGCCTTATATCAGGTTTCTGTTCGTACGCTCGAAAGAATCGCTACACCACTTCCTTCACCCATGACATCACTGTCAACGGCTTGTGGTTCACTACACTTGGCGGTAAATACCCGTGGTTGATTTATCTCCAACTGAATTCATGCCATGCCCGGCACACATAGAAAAAGGAATTGAAATACGCAAGCAGTTTATTTCAATTCCTTTTCTATATCATATAACAAAGATATTTATTTGTAGGCATGATTGAAAGCATTTTGTAAATCTTCTATAAGAAGTTCTACTTCTTCTAATCCAATATACATTCTGATATGTCCAATATCTAAGCCTCTTTTTTTCAATTCTTCCTCGTTGCTTCCTTTCCATACAGGCATAACTAAACTTTCAAAGCCACCCCAACTATAGGCCAAAGTAAAATGTTTTAAAGAATCAACAAATCTTTCAATAACATCTGGGGTTGCATCTTTTAACACAAAACTTAATAAACTTCCATATCCCTTTAAATACTTATCTGTTAAATCAGTAGATGTATGAACCATAGGATGATATATTTTTTTAACATATGGACTTTGTTGTAAAAATTGTATCATCTGTTTAACACTTTGTTCTTGAGATTTTAAACGAACAGGCAATGTTCGTAATCCTCTTAATGCTAACCAGGCATTCATTGGGGACATTGTTGCTCCTAAAAAGATTTGACCAAATTCATTGATTTCATGTACATATTTTTGATTAGAAATGACAACACCACCAACTAAATCACTATGTCCTCCAATATATTTTGAACAAGAATGTATAACAATATCAATTCCATGCACCAAAGGATTTTGAAATAATGGTGTTGCCCATGTATTGTCAATAACTGTGATAATATTTCTTTGTTTCGCAAATTGACTGATCTTCTCTAAATCAAGCATTTCAAACTTTTGAGAAGAAGGACTTTCAAAATAAATCATTCTTGTATTGTCCTTAACAAAAGCGAATATATCTTCAGTAGAAGATACATCAATTTTTGTACTTTCAACACCAAAACGTTTAAGATTTTGAATGAATTTGACAGTTGATCCATAAACAGTATTCACAATGATAATATGATCCTTTTGTTTGACCAAGCTCAATATTGTGGCACTGATTGCTCCCATTCCTGAAGCAAAAACTTTAGCACATTCTCCTTTTTCTAATTGAGCTAGTTTCTCTTCTAGAATTGTTAATGTTGGGTTTTCTCCCCTTGTATATGTATAAGCACTTTTCTTATTCATATTAACATCAACATAGTGTTGAAAATCATCAAATTGAAACGATGATGTTTGCACAATCTCAGGCGCAACACTCTTATATTCTCTTTGTTTTTTTTCTACTGATAAACAAATATTCTCTTGATCTAACATTTTATTTCTCCCTCTAAATATTTTCCAATTCCATCATGTTCATTATCTTCACAAATAGCATCTGCAACTTCTTTTACTGTATCAAAAGAGTTATCCATAGCTATGCCAGTTCCTGCTATTTTTAACATATCTATATCGTTTTCACCATTACCAAAAGCAACAACATTATCTAATGATATATTTTTAATTTGTGCTAACTTCAAAAGAGCCTGTCCTTTTGAAGCATGAACTGGATTAATTTCTACCCAATCTTTTTCTACTCTACATATACTAAAACGTGAAGACATCTGTTTTTGAAGAATTGGTATTTTTTCACTCATCATTGTTTCACTTTGCACAAATGCAACTTTCTTTATTGTAGAAAAAAGATGTTCTGGTATTTCATGAATATCATGAACCATATGTCTTTCTCTATCAATAAAATGGTCTTCCATGATTCCTGTATGTCCATAATCAAAAATATATAAACATGTTTCAAAGAAAATAATCATATCAAAGAAAGATGTTTGTGCTATTTTATTCAAAATCATTAAATCATCTTTTGTGAGTCTTTGTTCTCGATGTAGACATTCTTTTTTTGAATTATAAATCTCTAATCCATTTAAAACAATATAACCACTTTGAGGATATTGATCCATAGCTAACTGCTTGCCATAATACTCTAAGCTACTGATATCTCTGCCACTTGCTAAAACAAGCGAAACACCTTGCTTTTGTAAGTTCATTAAGACTTCTTTTGTATAGGGTAAGATTTGTTGATTTTGTGTTAATAACGTACCATCCATATCCATAACTATCATTTTCATTTACAAATAACCTCGCTTTTTCTTTTTATTTTACAATGATAAAACAAAAAAGCAAGAAAGAAAAAACTGTAATCTTTAGAATTTCAATATTCTATGGATTACAGTTTTTTTATTATTTAATTTCTCTCATTATATAGTTTTCTAATATTGGCTTAAATTGTTTGGAAACCTCTAGGTTGGTTTCTTTACTAATCTCTACCAATAACAATGGATGATAATCTTCATCAATTACAGCATGTGGATTATCTTTTATAATTCTTAAAATAACTTTTAAGTTTTGATCATCAATATTTGTTTTATTACGAGTACACATCTGTTTAATTCTTTTAAGTGTCAACTTCTGTAAATGATGATTAATATCAAAAAGACTAAACATATAACCAACCTCCTTTTCTATTATATATATTATAATCCTTTTACTTTATGTTTTCTATCAAAACAATTGTTTTTCATTTTCTAATTATGAAAATATAACATCACTTTTTAGCGTTTTAGTATATTTTTATCATATATTTTGTAAAAGTATAAATATATCAATCATTTAAAATATCCTCTATCTTCTTTAAAACAGCCTGTTCATCATTAGAACCAATCACTTTATATGCAATGTCTTTAATTGGCTGGACTGCATTTGACATGGCATAAGCATATTTGACTTCCTGCAACATTTCATAATCGTTCATTTGATCTCCAAAGGCTGCACATTCTTCTGATTTGATCTGGTATGTATCCTGTAAAAATTTGATACCTACCCCTTTATGCATGTGCTGATTTTGAATATCCATCCATTCATTTCCTGATGTAACAATCTTAACGCCATCTGGTAACTGTTGACGAATCTCATCTAATAAATCTTGAATATGCTGTTCTTTATCATAGATGGCAATCTTCATAATATCATCATGAATCTCATCATAAGAATCTATAAATGAATAAGCACAATAATATTTTTTAACTTCATTTTTATATGCAAAATAATCTTTTAAAATATAAGCACCTTTTCTCCCACATAAAATGATAAAAATACGTTGGTATTGTGATAAAATATGTACCATTTCTTTCACTTTTTGATATGAAATCACATCACAATGCAATTCTGTTGTTCCTTTCGCAATATAACTTCCATTTTCAGCAATGAAATACATCTGATCACTAAGAGGTAAAAATTTTTGATATAAGCGATAATATTGATTCCCACTCGCTATAACAAACTTTATATTTTTCTCTTTCATTTGATAAAACAAATCTATAAAAGATTTATCAAACTTTTTTTGTGAATCTAAAAAAGTGCCATCCATATCCGTCGCAATTAATCGAATCATTTGTCTTCCTCCCCTTATATGCTTTATTATAAAGAAATTCAAGTCTTGTTTCTAGTCTATAACAAAAAAAACACATCTATAAAGATGCGTTTAAAACTTCTAACATATCATTTGGATTTTGAGCAGCCTTGACTTTTGTATATGCCTTTTCGATAATCCCTTCTTCATTAATCAAATATGTTGTTCTAACAACTCCCATAACCTTTTTACCATACATATTTTTTTCTTTCCATACATCATAAGCTTGTATAGCTACTAAATCTGGATCTGATAACAATGTAAATGGTAACTGATATTTTTCTTCAAACTTTTTATGAGATTTGACACTGTCTTTGCTGACACCTAAAATAACAGCTCCTTTTTTGACAAAATCAGGATATAATTGTGCAAATCCACAAGCCTGTTTTGTACATCCAGGTGTATTATCTTTTGGATAAAAATATAAAATAACCTTCTGTCCTCGATATTGACTTAATGATATTTCTTCACCATTTTGATTTAATAAAGTAAAATCTGGGGCCATTGTTCCAACTTCTAACATCTATCCTTCACTCCTTTGTTTCATCATAATACCTCTGCTATGAAAATGCAATCCATTTGCTTAAAATAAAGATTGCTGTAAGATGCCTGATACAATATGAAAAGGTATTTCACACTGAAGATATTTTTGATAGCTTTGTTGATCAAACCAACTATTGATTTGATGAGGTGATAACATAACTGGCATTCGCGAATGAACAGGTTGCATCACATCATTAGCCTCTTTTGTTATAATAACAAATTCTCCTTGTTTATTATAACAGCCTGCCATCAATAAAATATCTTCCATTGGTTCAAAAGATATCTGATGTTTATGAATATCCCACTCATAAAATCCTTTCGCTATAATAAGACAACGACGATTTTGAATATCTTCTCGAAATAATGTCTTATCTAAAATCGTTTCACTACGGGCATTAATAATCAGTTTTGAATTGATTGTATAGCCCCATTGCATCATTTTTATTTGACAATGATTTCCTTCTTGAATGATGACTGGCAACATCTGATGAGGCCTACAATCTCCTGTCACTTGTAATGATGAAGCGACATCCATCTCCATATCCTTTAAAACTTCATATATCCTTTTAATTAAATAATATCTTCCACACATATTTTTATCTCCAATCTTTTTTTATTATAGCATAGATTCTAGAGTTTTCCTGTATTCTATGAGATAATAGAAGAAAGGATGGTGTCCAAATGAGTGAAACTTATAGTAAAAATTATTTTGAAAAATATGCTGCATTAACATTAGCTACTTTCTTTGATATTGATGAAAAAGACATCTTATTATCAGATCGTCCTGATTTGCGTATTCCTCTTTATCATCATGGCATAGAAGTCACTCAGGCTTTAACACCTGAAGAAGCGGTTGCTGATATGAAAAAACCTTTATATAAAACATTGGATATGACACCCTTTGATCATGATGATCAAAACATTTCTTTTGTTTTTGAAAAAATAGATGATGCTATTGAACGTAAACTTATCAAGTGTAAAAAGTATGAAAGATATTTGCATAATGGACTTTATATTTTTTCTCACTGTCATAATTTATCTCAAGAAAGCTTAAAAACATTTTTAATCCAAAAAGATATTCCTCATGATTTCTATCATTATCTTTTTATCAATTGTGTCACAAAACTTTATTGTTTTGATATTCAAAAACAGACAATCCATTCATTATCTTTTCGTCGTAATGAACTCATCAAGATGAATATACAATCTTTACTCTATGAAAAAACTTGTCATAAAAAGAGAAGAAAAATTATTATTCCTTAGGAGGACTTATGAAAACTTATGAACTTAATGTCAATGGACATCTTATAAAGGCTCAATTTGATGAACAGAATATTCAAAATATATTTATTCCTTTATTGAAAAAATGGACGCAAATGCAAAAAGAAAAGAATCGAAGATTATTGATTCTTTTAGCTGCTCCGCCTGGAACTGGAAAAACAACACTTTCACTATTTCTTGAATATTTATCACAAAATATCTCCAATGTGACACCTTTACAGGCTTTAGGCATGGATGGTTTTCACCGTTATCAAGATTATTTGGATACGCATTATATCATTAAAGATCAACAAAAAATATGCATGAAAGATGTCAAAGGTTGTCCAGAAACTTTTGATGTGGATAGATTCATTAATAAGATAAAAGATATGCAAACAAATGATATTGATTTTCCTATATATGACAGAGTTTTGCATAATCCTGTTGAAGATCAAATTCATATCTGTCAAAAAATAGTTCTTTTAGAAGGTAATTACTTATTGCTCAATGAAGAGAAATGGAAAGATATTCATACTTTATTTGACGATTCTCTTTTTATTGAAGCTCCTATTCAAGAGCTAAAGAAACGCTTGATTCAACGTAAAATGATGGGTGGTAATCCTTATCATTTAGCCAAACAATTCTATGAAAATTCTGATGGTGTCAATGTCAAAAGAGTCCTTAATCATTCTTTACCGGCACATATTCATTTATATGAAAATCATCATATTTATACACAGAAGTAGTATTTCTGTGTTTTTAATTTCTTTTTTCTAAATAAATATTGATAAACAGTGTCCCTAAAAATATAAAGACTAATATTCCAATCAATGTTAAAGATATAATCAGCAATGTGCCAATACCAAATAACGCATAACTCATTAAAAAAATAAAAACCATTATAAATAAAATATAATTCATTATTCTTAAAAGAAGCTGACTTGTTTTCATGATAATGAAATCATCTCTTTCATCATTATATATCTTCAATTCTTCAAAGATGCTTGTAGAAAATGCCTGATAATATTGTATCATTGCATAAAATATACCTACTAGCATGGTTATGAAATAACGATATTCATTAGTCTTCATATAAATAATGAAGGCAACAAAAGATAATAGCGTCATGATAATAGCTATGAAAAAATTTCTTTTATTTTTGATCATGAGATTCTTCCTCCTTTAAATTATCTTCTAAACAACATAATTCTTCAATGGAAACATGAAAGACTTGAGAAAGACGATATGCCAGCATAAGTGATGGGTTATATTGTCCTTTTTCAATGGAAATAATGGTTCTATTGGAAACATGAACCATCTTTGCTAACTGCTGTTGTGTCATTCCCTTTTGAAGTCTAAATTCTTTAACTCTTGTTTTCATAAGCACCTCCAATATGAAGTTTACTTCATATATATTATATATTCTTATTTATAATTATACAATAGAAATATGAAGTTTACTTCATATTTAAAATATATATAAAAAGAAAGTCTAACCTTTCTTTTTATACTCATCTTTTAAAATGGAATAATAACATGCATCTACAATCCCTTGATTATTCCAGTCACTATGTCTCAAAGTTCCTTCATATGTCATGCCACATTTCAACATAACTTGTCCAGAATGTGGATTTAAAGGATCATGATGAGATTGAATACATTCAAAGCCCACTTCATTGAAAAGAAAATCAATGACTCTATCCAGAACCTCACTCATGACTCCCTGATGCCAATATTGGCGTGAAAGACAATATCCAATAACAGCTAAATGAGTTTTCTCATTCACTTCTACAACTGATATATTGCCAATAGGTAAATGATCATAATCCTTGATAATAATAGCCCAATTATAATAATTCAAATTCTGATATTGTTTAATCCAATCGTCTAAAATCTGTTGTGTGACTTGAATATTCTTATGTGGTTTCCAAGTTAAAAAATGTGTCACTTCTTCATCACTTGCCCAACGTTCAAACATTGCTTTGGCATCATCTTTTTGAAACGGACGTAAAATAAAACGCTGACTCTCTAATTGCTTTGTTCCTTGATGTAACATATGATACCTCCTTGATTTTTATTAATAATCATAATATCATATTGACAAATAGAAATAAAGATTGGAGGATTTTTATGATTAGAGAAGCAACAATACAAGACTTAGCAAGTCTTAATCATTTATTATTTCAAGTTAATAATGTACACGCTGATGGACGACCTGATTTATTCCAACATGGAAGTAAAAAATATACAGATGAACAACTTATCCAAGTCATACAAGATGATACAAGACCAATCTTTGTTTATGAAGATCATCTTCATCAAATCCTTGGATACGTCTTTTGTATAGAACAACATCATTATGAAAATAAAAAAACACTTTATATTGATGATTTATGTGTAGATGAAAAATGTCGTGGTCAGCATATTGGAAAACAGCTTTATGAATATGTTTTAAACTATGCGAAAACGCAACATTATTATCATGTGACGTTAAATGTCTGGTGTTTAAATGAATCAGCAATGAAATTCTATGAAAAATGTGGTATGACGCCTTTAAAAATCATGATGGAACAAATATTGTAATTGTAAACATTGACATTACATCAAATGCCCTATATAATCAAAGCAGAAAAGAAAGAGGGAGTAGATATGCAAATTTCAAGTCGTTTTACTATTGCTGTACATATTTTTTCTTGTATCGATACTTTTGAAAAAGATACCAAAATAACAAGTGATTTTTTAGCTGAAAGTGTCAATGTAAATCCAGTGATTATTAGAAAAATATTATCTCAGTTACGAAATGCTGGTCTTGTTCATGTGCAACGTGGTAGTGGAGGTGCCTCGATAGCTAAAGATCCAAAAGATATTACATTTTTAGATATTTATCATGCTGTTGACTGTATTGAAAATGGTGAATTATTTCATTTTCATGAAAACCCTAATCCACAATGTCCAGTAGGTAGAAATATTCATCATATATTGGATAACAAATTAATACAAGTTCAAAAAGCTTTAGAAAATGAATTGAAAAGCATCACACTCGCAGATATTATCAAAGATACTCAATATTATATTCAAAATGAAAAAAAGGAAAATGTATCAGAATATAATGAATAAACATCATTATATTCTTTTCTTTTCCTCAAATGTTTTTTGAATTTGTTTTTGTAGCTTCAATAAACGCTGTTTATTGACTTTACATACTTGACGATCATATGTATATAAACCATTGATTTCATCTTCTATATCTGATAATTGTGTATAAATACATCCACATAAGCCATGATCAATAGATGGTAACACCATTTCTTCATACATTTTTATCATCTGATCCGTTAATTCTTCTTCACTATGGGTTGTTCCATAACCATAATGACGAGAAGAATAGACATGCTGATCAACAATTCTTGTATAACCACCACATTCACTTAATAATATAGGTCGATTTTGTTTATTTTTTAATACCTTGTTTCTAAAATAAACATGTTCACTTTGAACATCACTTAATTTTTGATGAAACCATCCAGAAGTGGCATCATAAAAACGAGATGAATCATAGTCTTGACATAATTGATACATGTCATCAGCTTGAATTTGACCCCATCCTTCATTAAAAATAGTATATCCAATAATACAAGGATGATTATATAAATGCTTCAATGTGTCCAACATATGTTTTTGAAATATATATTTTTGAAGCTGTTTCCCTCTTACATGATCCAAGCGATATTTGAAACCTAAGTTTGGTAAAACTGTATCTCTGATATAATGATATTGCCCATTATTAACATGATCTTGTATGACTAACATTCCAAGTTGATCACAAGCAAAGTAAAATGCTTCAGGTTCAACTTTAATATGTTTTCTTAAACAATTAAATCCTAATTCTTTCATTCTTAAAATATCTTTTTCATACTCATCCATTTGATGAGGCAAATATAATCCATCATGGAAGTACCCCTGATCTAAAACACCATGTATAAATATAGGCTTTCCATTTAATAGAATATCCTGATTTTTAACCTCTACTGTTCTTAAAGCAAAATAACTTTCTACATGATCATTATCCGTATCTATAAATATTCTATATAGATATGGATTTTCTGTAGTCCATAAATGACGATATGAAGATGGTATGTCTATATCAATATCTTTATCATGAAATGTTTCTTTTAAAAATAATTCATCTGCGACAATACTGACTTGATAGTGATCAGCTGTTGTTTCAATATGAAGATGTATCTGATCTAAAGATGGGGTTATTTTTAAATCTTGTATGTAATGTGATTGTACAGCTTCAAGCCAGACAGATTGCCAAATACCTGATACTGGTGTATACCACATACCACCTGATTTTTCTTTTTGTTTGCCATAAGGATAAAGATCAGATAGCTGATCAGTGACTTGAACTTCTAAAAGGTTTTCTCCATCTTGAATAAACGATGTAATGTCAAACCAGAATGGCAAATATCCACCTTGATGTTCTCCTACACATTGATAGTTTATAAAGACTTTTGCGATTTGATCCACAGCACCAAAATGCAAATGAATACTTTTTTCTTTTCCAAGCATAAGATCATCTAATATAAATGTCTTTTGATAATGAAGATGTTCACCTATTTCCCCTTGATAACAAGACAAAGGAGCTTGTGGTGGATAAGGAACTTGAATAGTCTGCTGGTTTAATAACCATTCTCCATCTAATGATTGAAAGCTTTCTCGATATAATTGTGGACGAGGATAGTCATATTTATTTTTCATATGAAACAACTCCTTTATATTTCTATTATATAATAGATATGTTTTGTCTGAAATCATTTTATACGATATTATTCACAAAGAATGATTATCATGACATGAAACCTTACTATGAGTGATGTCGTCTATATGAAAAAAGCATCCAAATGCGATGCTTTTACATTATTGTTTCATTAATTCACTTTGTTTATGTTTTAAAGCTATAAAAGCTTCATCTAAATCATTCATATCATAAACAGTCTTTTCCATAGGACACATACCATCATGTGTTCTATTGATAATATAAGGAACAACTTTTTCACAATCATAACTGATATGATAATATTCTAATATTTCTTTGGCTTTTTCACTTAAGACATAGGCATAAATGTATTTCACTTTTGATAAAATCAGTAACATTGCAGTTGCTTTTCCAATGACTTTATCAACTACGATTGCATCTTCAAAATAATATATATCTTCCTTCATAGGATTTATAATAGGTCCTATGCCATGAAGCTTTGATGTATAGATTTCTCCCTGTCTATCAGCAATTAATGATAATCCTTCTTCGCTAAGCTTTTTTTGCAGTTGCTGCAACTTCATCAAAATATCCTCCCTTAACAATCGCCATGACAATAGTTGGTACAAAAATCAATTGAATAATAATACCTGGAATACCCGTTGTTGTTGCTGCAATGACAGCAGGAATACCTCCAAGAGGAATGCCAAAAATGTATGTTGCTATAGAAATCACAATACCATAAACAACTCTACCAGCAATCATCGAAATAATAAGTGCTGATAATGCTCCAAACTTTTGTTTAGAGAAATGGAACTGATGGAATAAAAGTCCACTCATCATTCCATAAGTGGCAAGTTCACTCATCATAAAAAGAACACGATCCGCAGAAGGCATTCCAGTCACAACAAAGCTTGTCAATGGAGCAAAAATCCCTAAAAACAAACCATAAATAGGACCTAAAAGCATTCCCCCTATAAAAACTGGCAAATGCATTGGTAAAAAAATTGATCCTGCCTGTTGCATACCAATAATATGAAAAACCTGTGGTAGTAATAAAGATATGGCTAAACACATAGCACCAAATGTTAATTTCTTTGTTTTCACGATAAAACCTCCTTGTTATTCTATTCTATCATAACCCTAAAGTGAAGTTTAGAGTCAATCATTATTTTTTAAAATTTATATCTGTTTTTTTCTTTCATATACATAACTTTTATGCTATACTCCATGATTGAGGTGAGGTTATGAAAAGACTATACGAATATCTTGATTGTATACATCAGGAAGATATCCAACTCTATGTCGAACAAATGAACTATGATGAAGATATGTTATTGACTTTTAATCAAGGTATTGAAGAATTGAAAAAAATGACACCTATTGAAAATGATAATGTTATTTTCTCATTATATAAAGATGTTCTTTTTGTTCAACCTAATCAAGACAATCCTTTTATAATCAAAAAAGAAGAATATGTTTTTTGTAGTCCTCTGTACTTTGTTGAAAAAATGGATTTATCGCAACAGTTCACCTTAAATACAATCAATCAGCAACAGGCATTAGGTGCTTATGTGGTGGTTGATCAGGATTATTCTTTATCACATATGATTTTGATTATTATTGATACTTTACTCAATGACTTTAAAGATCAGATTCAAAATCAAATTCAAAAAATGATAAACGATTTACAAATGCAATTTCCACAGGCTACTATATCTGCTGTGAATGTGATTGCTGATCAAAGCATTCCTCAAGATCATCAAATTCAACAAATGGAATCTCAAATCATTGAAAAACAGGTGGATATGAACCAAGCTTTTGAAAAGAAAACAAAAGAATACTATCAAAGTATTTTATATAGTTAAAAACACTAGGTCGTGGCCTAGTGTTTTATTGTTTCATCATATATTCTAAAATACCTTTTAAAGAAATAACTTGTCCTACGGGTTTAATACCTGCAACTTCTTCACTTGTTTGGGCATAGTCTACAATCAAATGTTCACCAGAAATATATGAAGCCATATTACTATTTAAAAAGACAATTGGCATTGCCATTTCTTCACTTTTAGCTAGACGTTTTGCATAACCACAATGTGATAATAACGCTTCTTCTCCACCAGCCATTTGTGTAAACTCATCTTTCATACCTGTATCAGTAGACCCTGGTAAAACTGCATTTACTCTTATGCCTTTGACTGCAAAAACAGATTGGAGTTGTACTGTTAAATAATTCATAGCTAATTTACTAAATGGATAACCCATTGTTCCTGGCATTTGTGCCATTCCTGTTTTCTTTAATGCTTCTACACTTTCCTCCCAGCTTTTAGCTTGAAGTACAGGCATGAAGACTTCCTTATTATCGTCTCTTTCCCATCCATTGCCACCTGTTGAAGTCATAAATGCAATCGTATCACCTTTTTGCATTCTATGAATTAAATATTCTTCACAGATATATTTATTTGCCAGTAAATCAATTTGACATGTTGTTATAAAGTCATGTTTAGATCCTGATACCCCAGCAATTCCAAAAAATGAATGAATATGTTCAGGAATATTCATAAAAGCCTGATCAATAGATTCTTTTTGACTTAAATCAACCTGAATTTGTTTTTCTATCCCTTCTACTTCAACTTTTTGTCAATCTAACGCATAAACTTTTGCTCCTAAATCCACTAACATTTCTGCTGTTGCTTTTCCCATACCTGAAGCAGCTCCTGTCACCACAACAACCTGATCCTGATAACCAAAATAATCTTTCATGTTTTTTACCTCCTGAAAAAACTATAAAACTTTTACTTTCTTTTATCAATGATTCATAGATAATAAGGACACTATTACTCTTTTTGTTTCTATTTGATATAATTAAAGTGGTGATTCTATGAACAAATCTGATTATTCTAAATATCAAATAACGCAAGCATTAATCAATTTATTACAAAAAACGCCTATTGAAAACATCACAATCACTTCCCTAGTCACAAAAGCTAAAGTATCTAGAAATGCCTTTTATAATAATTATCAATCAATAGAAGATGTTTTAAAAGAAGTTTATCAACAGGCTCATCAAAAGACATTCCAACATAAATATAAAGATATCTCTTATTTTACAAGTGATGAGGCTATTTTAGACTTTATCCACTTTTTTGATGACAATACTGCTCTTTTATTAGCTTTAAATAAATGGGATTTATTACCCTATATATCTAAATACAATACTGATTGTATACTCCAAAGTTTAAATCAATCAAATAACTCTTTTGTTCATCAATATAAAGAATACTTTATGATTTATTATACAGTTTCTTATTTCCAAATCTGTTATTATTGGATTTTATCCAATAAAAAAGAAACAGCTTTAGAACTGTTTCAAATTATTAAACAATTACAAAATCAACAATTTGAAAAGAGAAATAACTCTTAGATTATTTCTCTTCAACACCTTCTTTTTGAGCTATTGATTTTTCATAGACTTTAAAGAATGGATAATAAACAAGCATACTAATCACGATTAATACACACATGAAAATAACATTTCTTATATCTAATGCTGATAAGAATCCTTGTGCAAAGAATGGTGTAAATGAAGGATCAACAATATATCCCATGCTTACAAAACCAATGCTTTGAACAAGATATCCTAAACCAATAGAAATACATGGCATTAAAACAAATGGTATAGCTAAAACTGGATTTAATACAATTGGAGCACCAAAAATAACTGGTTCATTGATTCCACAAATACCTGGGACTAGACTTAAACGACCAATTGTTTTTAAATGTTTCACATGAGAAAAACACATTAATAAGACAAGACCTAAAGTGTTTCCTCCACCACCCAATACAGCATATCTATACATCTGTAAGTTCATGATATGTTCAGCACTTTGTCCAGCATTGATTAAATCGGCATTCAGTCCAGAGTTTGTAATTCCTAATGTGAACACAATTGGGAAAATGATAGATGATCCATTGATCCCAAATAACCATAAAATATTAGAAAAGGCAAAGATTCCCATATAAGCCCAAACATTATCAACACCTGAAATAGCTGGTGTTAAAATACTCATAACAAACTGTGGTAATGATTGACCACTAACACCCATTAAGACAAGATTTAAACCATAGATAATGATAATATTAGCTGCTAATGGTAATAATGAATTCACAAAGTTTGTGACTGCTGTTGGTACACTTTCTGGAAATGTAAAAACAATTTTATTTCCAACAACACGACAAATTTCAACTGAAATTAAACCAATAATTAATGCGACAAATAAACCATCTGCTCCTAGATAAGTCATTGATAATTGTCCATCAGTAACAGGAGCAGAAATCATAAGGAATACACACATAGAAATAATTCCATTGATTGCTGGTTTCATTTGATAAGTTTCAGCTAATGAATAAGCAACTCCAAATGCTGTCACTAAACCAATCAATCCCATAGTCATTGTATATGGAATAGTAATAGTATTATAATTCGCTACTGCCCATTGTTTCCAGGCAATCATCGCTTTTAGGAAAATATTTCCTGTATTCATATCCACGATATCTAAATTAATTGGTGGATTGGCGATAATTAAAAATATTGATCCTACAACAATCAATGCAAGTGACATCATCATCCCATTAGAAATAGCCTGTAAATGTCTTTGATTTCCTAGCTTATTTCCAAGTGGTGATAATAACTGTTCTAATCGACTAATCATTTTTTACTCTCCCTTTTAAAATTGCCATCCATTAAATGTAAATGCTGTATCCACAACATTTTCTGGATCATATTCTTCTAAGATTTTGGCATATCTTTCTTTATAATCATTATCAATTTCTTTTTGTGGATAAACACGGCTCGCTTCATTTAAGAAATGGAATGAATCTCTTCCCATTGCCTGTCCACGTTGTGTATGTTTATCTAATGCATAATCAGGAATTTCTGGTAATTTCCCCATTGCAAAAGATTTGATACAAATATTTTTCAATAAATCACTTGAACGATCTTTTTCAGATTGGCACATATATCTAATGGCATGAATGAAATAGATAGGTCTATCTCCATCAGCATAATCAAATTCTCTACTCATCTGATATAAATTATTCACAACAACAGCTGCCATTGGATTTCCCATACCAATATCTTCTACTGAAATTGTTAATAATCTTCTCCATAATTTTTCTTCTAATTGAGGTGATGAAATATAGAGTTCATAAGCAAACATACACGCTTGTTCTTCTAAACCTCTACGAATAGATTTCTGTAAAGCAGAAATGACTTCATCTCCAGCATAACCATTTCTTGTTGTAATTTTTGACCATGGGTCATACATTTTTTTAGCCATGAATTCTTGCTCCTTTCTTTTGAATATGACATAATTGTTTTGGAGGTGTTTTTATGAATATTGAGCATTTATCAGAAAAATTTGAATTGAATAATCTAGAGAAACAAATTGTGAGTTATATCCAAGAACATCTTATTGAACTCAAGTCAATTGGTATACGTCAAATGGCAAAAGATAACTATACCAGTACTTCTACTATTTATAAACTCTGTAAAAAGTTTGGTTTTGATGGTTATAGTGATATGATTTATCATCTGACATCTACCAAGGATAATCATACTATCAACTATCATGAACAATATCGTTCTTTTTATCAACAATTCCATTCTTTACTCCAAGATCATTCTGAACGCATTATTGTTTTTGGTTTAGGCTTTTCCGCTCCTATTGCTGAATATATGCAACAACGTTTAACCCTTTTAGGTTATTCGGCAATGTGTGTTGTCCATATGGAAATGTTTAGTCAGCACTTTTTTGATAATACCATTTTTATCGTTGTATCTTATTCAGGAAAAACACCACGCTTAAACGAAATGATTGAAACGGCTTATCATAATCATGTTCCTATTATTAGCTTTATTGGTAATCCTCAATCCCCTATTATTCAGCTTTCTACATTACCAATCGTTATTGAACAATATGACTCATTTTCACATGATTTAAATCGTCCTAATACCTTCTTTGGCGAAGCTATTATTGCTTTTGAAACATTATTATTTTAAAGCCGACAATATTATACAAATAACACCAATAAAATTATATTAATTTACCCAAGAAAAAAACATGTTATAGAATTTATAACATGTTTTTAAATAATCTTGATAATATTTTGTATACATAAAACAATCGTAATGAACAATACCATAATACCAGCTAAATTACTTAAAAGATGATTGCGATATTGTCCAAGTTGGGGATGATTCATACAATACATCAAGAAAATAGCCATAATGGGTAAAATAATAGCATTCGCAACTTGTGCAATCAATATTAATTCAGTTGGTGTTGACTGATTAACAAGAATGAAAAACATTCCACATACAATGACTATAAACCAGATACTACGGAATTGTATAGATTTCATATCTTGATCAATTCCTAAAATACCACATGTGGCATACGCTGTTGCAAGTGGGGCAGTAATTGTTGAAGTCAATCCAGCTGCAAATAGACCAATACTAACTAAATAGCTTGCAAAATTTCCTAAGATTGGCTGCAATGCTAATGATAAATCATTGGCACTTTCTATCTCAATACCTGCACAATTGGTTGCCGAAACAATCACAATACACATAGATACAATCCCACCTAATCCTATAGACA
This sequence comes from Massilimicrobiota sp. SW1139, assembly GCF_012027715.1. NCBI lineage: Bacteria > Bacillati > Bacillota > Erysipelotrichia > Erysipelotrichales > Erysipelotrichaceae > Massiliimicrobium > Massilimicrobiota sp. SW1139. The sequence goes on from NZ_SJOR01000003.1 coordinate 176,527, forward strand.
AAACAGTATCTAATCTGGCATCTTTGAGATCTTCTTTATGCTGCCAGCGTTGGGCAGCACTTGAAGAATGTAAAAACAAATTATAAGGAACAACTGTTGTTCCAACAAGGCCAACGACACTTAACCAGTCTACATCATAAAAACTTGGTATAAAACCAGCAATGATTTGACTCCAATCTGGTTTTGATAAAAAAGTCGTTAAAATAAAAGTAAAAGCCATCACAAAAACTAAAGCCGTTAAAAACTTTTCAATATACTGATAACTTCCAGAAAATAATAAAATCATAGCAATAATTCCCATAACAATGGCAATGGATGAAATAGGGACATGAGGAAGCAATGTTGCTATACCCATAGCACCTCCTGTCATATTACCTGTTTCATAAGCAATATTCCCTACAAAGATAGCCATCACAACAATGACTGATACTATGGCTTTAATTGTGCGAGAAGAAATTTTCTCACGAATGTTTTCACCAAATCCCATTTTTGTAACAATGCCTAATCTGGCTGCCATTTCCTGAAAAATAATTGTTGCAATTGTCGCAAATAATAACACCCACAATAAAGTATATCCATAACTTGCCCCTGTCGAAGAACAAACTGTGATCGTTCCTGGCCCAATAAAAGCAGCCACAACAATGGCTCCTGGTCCAATATTTTTTAATCTATGTAACCAGTTTTTCTTTTCCATTAGATTAAAATCCCCTGACAATGATCTATTTCATGTTGAATAATCTGGGCTGTTTGTTTATCAAAAGTCTTGATTTTTGGGCGAAAGTCCTGATCTAAATATTTCACTTTTATTTTTTCATAACGTTTTGTTTCTTTCAAACCTTCATGACATAGACATCCTTCCTGACAGGTATAGAGTGGTTTATGTGCCTGTATCATCTGCGGATTGATCAACACAAGATATTGTTTTCCATCATAGACAACGATAATATTTTTTAATTCACCTATCATATTAGCTGCTATGCCAACACAAGTTTCATGAGCCTGAATGGTATCTAATAAATCCTGAACAACAGGTAAATCTTCCTTTGTGGCATCTATTGATTTTTGTTGTAAAAAAAATTGATCTTTTACGATATCTTTGATCATATGATCGCCTCTTTTCTATTATCTTTATTTTATAAAAAAAATCTTCTCATCACAAGAAGATTTAAATAACTTTAAACTTTGTCCATTTTTTTGAACGAAAGCGAATATAAAAGATAATCCCTCTCATTGACCAATCAAGACACATGGCTAAGGCAATACCAATGACTCCTAGGTTCAATCCTATCGCAAAGATCAATGAGAAAATTAATCTTCCTAAAACTGTTGAAGCAATGGAAACAACCATTGTATATTTGACATCACCAGCAGCACGGAGTCCATTTGATAATGGTCCTGAAAATGGAAAGGCAACAGTATTAAAAACATTATGAATGAAGACAAGGATAATAACCAATTGTCGTGTTTCTTCTGAAACCTGATAAAATTGCATAAAAATAGGTGTAATGATAAAGACAAGAACATTCCAGATAATAGATAACACAAGTGTTAATTTCATCAGTTTATAAAAATAATACTCTGCTTCTTCCACCTGATTGGCCCCCATACACTGCCCAATCACAGTTATAAAGACTGGACCCATCGCTGAACCAATTAAAGCCGCTAATGACCAGATACTTTGAGCAATTCCATTCGCTGCAATCTGATAAGTTCCAAATAAAGCGACAACACTGCTTAATGCAACTTTAACAAGCTGGAAAATACCGTTTTCAATTCCATTAGGAATCGCAATATTTAAAATTCTTTTTAACATAGGTCCATCCCATTTCAAAATCCATTCTTTACTGTAATGAGCAAAACGGCTTTTTGAAAAACAGAGAACTGTAATCGCAACTGCTGAAAAAGTTCTTGCTATTAAAGAAGGATATGCAACGCCAGCAACTCCTGCATCCAAAACAAAAACGCCAATCAGATTTCCGACCACATTAATAACATTGGAAATCAAAGAAATATACATTGTTGTACTGGTTTTTCCAATACTGCGATAAAGTGCCGCTCCAGCGTTATAAATAGCCAGGGCTGGATAAGAATAGGCTGATATTCTTAAATAAGTTACACAAGCCTCCATAACAGAATTTTCAACTTTTCCAAATAAAAGCGTTAATAATGGACGATTAAATATCAATGTTATAATAGCTATAATAATAGAAAACACAGTAGAAAACATAAGCAACTGGCTGGATGACTTCACTGTATTTTTTTGATCTTCACAGCCAATATACTGACTGATGATAACAGCACCACCTGAGGCTAATGCTGTAAACAGATAAATAAAAATTGTATTAAACATATTGACCAAAGAAACACCAGATACAGCCGCCTCTCCCACAAAGCTGACAACAAAAGTATCTGCTATCCCTACTAGCATAACTAATAATTGTTCGAAAAAAAGTGGAACAATCATTTCTTTTAATGCACGATTTGAAAACATATCCCCACCATCCTTTGACTTTTCTATTATATAAAAGTCTTTTTTTAATGTCTAATACTTATAATCTATTCATTATAATGCTTAACAAGCATAAAAAAAGCATAGATTTCTCTATGCTCGTTATGATCTATTCAATAGAAGCTCTTTTCTTTTCAATAGACATGAAAACAATCAAAGCTCCAATAACAGATACAACAACACCAATCATTAATAAATCATGAACACCAATAGTATCCAATAAGATTCCACCTGCAAGGTTAGCAATAATACCACTGGCTGTAATTCCAACTGTAACCATAGATTGCCCTTTAACAAGATCTGGTTTAGAAATAACCTCATTAACATAATAAACACTAGCAGGGATAAAGATAGCATAAGCACCAATTTGTAAAACTTGTGCAACATAAACCATAAAGACGTTAGTTGCTAAAAAAGTTAATAAGTGTTTCAATCCAAAAATAATCACAGATATTTTTAATAATGTTGAACAATCTATTTTCTTACGCATAACATTAAACATAGCCATAGCTGGTAATTCAACAATTGCAGCAATAAATACAGCGATTCCCATTTGACTTTCAGTTCCACCAATAGGAGTAATGACTTGAATAAAGAAATTATTAATAATTGTATGTGTAAAGAAAACTAAAATAACACCCACAACAAAAATCATAAATTTTTTATATATTGAACAAAATTGAAAGAATGATAATTGTTCCTGTTTAACTTCTTCATGCTGATTCTCTTCACGATGTACAACATGTCTTTGATTCTTTGGTACAACATATGTATAGACAACGACAATTAATAAGATATTTCCAATAATATAGAATAATGGAATCATGCTTGTTCCAAAATCTTCTACAAGATAACCCAGCACAGCAGATGCAAGGGCATAGGAAGCACTTCCTAATCCTCTAGCTAATCCATAATTCACTTCAATACCATATTTTTCAAAAAGAAATGCTAATGAATTTAATAATGGTTGAATTGTCATCATACATGTGACAACTCCAACAAATACACATAATAATATCATTGTTGGTAATTTAAAGAAATACAGACATAATGACAATATAACCGCTAAAGCCACTATAACAATAATTAACGGTTGTAATCTGATGACTTTCTTATCAACCGCTGATGCTGCCATAGGTTGCGTAAATACAGCGATAATACTGACTAATGCTAAAGTTGTTCCAATAACAGAATTAGATACACCTTTATCTAAAAGATAAACCGAAGCATAACCCATGAGAGCACTGAATGATGCAAAGTAAAGAATTTGTGTTAAAGAATACTTAACATCTAAAATTCCATTTTTTTTCACATAATTTCCTCCCTTAATTTATAATTATTCGATAAGTATATTATATGATAGATTGAATTCAAATCACAAGCTAAATAACATATCTTGAAAAAAATTTTAAATAAGTGATTTTTTCATATAATAGTGTTTACCTGTTGCAGGATGTTCTTATATACTGAAGATTTTCTGATAACCTCATTTCATATAAAAATCTGATGCCTGAAATTCATATGTATCTAGAAAACTATATTGACAGCCTCTCTCTTTCGCAACTGCTTCTGCTTTTCATAATACTTCTGTTCCTTTATTTTGTTCTCTTAATAAAGGTGAAATCCATAACCACCTTATAAAAAGCTAATCTCCATGGGTATATCCAATCAATCCTCTATAATTTGATCATGCTCAACTAAGTAAACAGCTAAATCTTTTGAGTGAGCATGTTGAATTTTTGACGATTATATTCTCTTAATCCACTTTTAATAATATCTTTTGTAACTATCTCCATTGTATTTCTCAAAAAAAAGAAATCAGTAATGCTTAGCAATACTGATTTCTTTGCTTATTCACCAAAATATCTTTTTAATAATCCAGCAAATGCTTTTCCATGTCTAGCTTCATCTCTAGCCATTTCATGAACTGTATCATGGATTGCATCTAAGTTAGCTTCTTTAGCACGTTTAGCTAAATCAACTTTACCAGCAGTTGCTCCATTTTCAGCTTCTACACGCATTTGAAGATTTTTCTTAGTAGAATCAGTCACAACTTCTCCTAATAATTCAGCAAATTTAGCTGCATGTTCTGCTTCTTCCCAAGCTGCTTTTTCATAATATAAACCAACTTCAGGATATCCTTCACGATGAGCTACACGAGCCATTGCTAAATACATACCAACTTCTGAACATTCTCCTTCAAAGTTAGCACGTAAATCTTTAATAATATCTTCGCTAACACCTTGTGCTACACCAACAACATGTTCAGCAGCCCATGTCATTTCACCACTTTGTTCAACGAATTTATCAGCGCCAACACCACAAACAGGGCATTTTTCTGGAGCTGCATCTCCTTCATAAACATAACCACAAACTGTACATACAAATTTTGCCATACTTTTTTTCCTCCTATTCAATATGGATTTATTTATCCATATTTATGATAATCAATTTTCCATTTTTCGTCAACTTTATTGCTTGAACTTTTTTAACTTTAAATCGCTAAAAGACCTAATTGTTGTAATTGTTCTAATCCTTCAAAAACGGCCCCTTCTTCATTTGTTAAAGTCAACAAATAATGAGCAGCATTCTTAGCTGATGGAGATGCATTTTGAGGTGCAAAAGAATATTGAAACATTTGTAACATATGTCGATCATTCTCTCCATCACCAAAAACAGCAACTTCATCATAAGCATATCCCTTTTTTGCAATAACTTTTTCTAATAACTTACCTTTATTACTCATTGAACTCGTAATTTCAATATTATATTCAAAAGATGATGAGATATCTAATCCATCTATATTTAGTTGTTGTCTAACTCCTTGAATAGAGTAAGCATCCAAATGTCTAGCATCTATTTTTAAAACTTTAATATTCTTTTGAATGATCTCATGAGCATCCTTAGCATAATGAAAATCTCTTAAATATCCTTCTCTTGTTGTAAAAGTCTTTTTTGGTAATGAGTCTTTATAATCTTTTGAAGCTAACAATAATTTATAGTGATAATCCCAAAAATCATCTGCATCTACAAAAGAATATTTCCCTTGATTTGTATGTATAGCTAATAAATAACCATATGATGATAAAATTGTAGATATCTTTTGAAATGCTTGATTATCCATTGGATAAATTTCATTGAATGTCTGTTGTTTATTACAATATTGTGTTCCATTATTTAAGATCAAATCACAATCTAACTGATAACGCTCTAAAAAATCAATGACCATATTAATATCTCTACCAGTTGCTATAATAAACTCTATCCCATTTTCAATACATTTTTTTAATATCTGGTAAGTTCGTTCCTCAATAGTGTCATCTTTTTTCATTAGTGTCCCATCTAAATCACATACAATGCATTTTATCATGTCTGATTCCTCCTAGTTTTATTATTATATCAACTTCATTGATGAAGAGAAATCTTTTTCTGGCATAGAAAAACTATTGAGAGCCTCAATAGTTTCTTTTATAGTTATGTTGTTTTATGCTTCTTTTTGTTCAATTGTAGAAATTAACCAATTCTCTCCATCTGGAACTAAAGTAAATCTTAATTGTGTATCAATAGCTTCAGCTTCATCTATCTTCTTTGTCATTGCTCCAAAGATTTCTGATGCTAAATCACCAAAAACTTTTTCCATCATCGCTTGTTGATCACCTGCTAGCTCACTTAATTCGTCTAAATGTTCCTGCTGATAATTATCAATAATAGTTGTTGTATCTGAATCAATATCTATATTATTGTAATCTTTCATTTTAATATCAGCAATAACCAAATAATTATCCCCATCTGCTTCTACACTATTAATTTCATATGAAGTCACATAATTGGCAAAAACATGATCAACAAACTTATTCGCTTCGTCTACAAATGTTTGACCATATGTTTCAACATCCATGTACGCTTCTAAACTTTCCATGATTGAAAGTAAATCATCAACGTCACTGTTATCATCAGTACATATTGTTGAAATCTTTTCAATATCTCCTGCTTTTAAATAATCAAAAAAGTTCTTCACTACAGTTTCCTGTTTTTCAGTTGACGTTCCTCCACAGGCAACAATGCCCATAATCATAAATAAACAAACCGCTAATTTTAATATTTTTTTCATAACCTTCACCTTCCTTTATGTAATAAATATACGTTCTTATATATTCAGTATATCATAAATATAATTAATTTCTTTATTTTTCAACATAATTTAACATAATTAACCATAAAATCAAATATTTATATTATATATGACTTCTCATTATATTTTTATGAGGTGATTTTTTGTTAATAACACAAAGAAACTGGACATCTGCCATCTGGATTCAATTTTTTATTGAAATTATTATTTTTATAGCTATTTATTATTATTTTATATATTTAAAGTATCAGAAACAAAAAGTCCTTTTTTATAGGACTTTACTCTATGTATATATCATCGGTATCTTATTTATTACATTATTACCTTTAGATTTTCAATATGCCCAATTTGATCATTTTCATTATTTTACTATTCATAATTTCACTTTTCCTTTTCGTGATGTCATTTATCATTATGGTGGTGCCATTACAAATGTTATTCTCAATACATTTATGTTTATACCTTTTGGATTCCTTGTTCCTTTGTCTTTTCAATATTCATTTATAAAAACAACGCTCATAGGCTTGATGACAATCATAAGTATTGAATCATTACAGATGATATTTTCCTTATTTTGTATTGGATTTAGAACTTTTGATATTACTGACATTATCACAAATTTTATTGGTTTATGTTTAGGATATCTTATTTTTTATATCAATGAAAAAAGACAATGCTTTGTGAAATGAACATTGTCTTTTCTTATATCTATTGAAATGTTTGAATATGTTGATATAAAGCTCCAATCAAGTTTGCATCATTACGATAATGACAAGGAACAATTTCTGGTCTATAGACATCAAATCCTAAATGATCAAAAATATTATCAAAATGTTTATTAATTAATTCAATTAATAATGGTTGTGCACTGATACCTCCACCAATCGCAACTTTTTCACAATCAAAAATAATATGCACATTAAAGATTTGAGTAGCTACTTCTTTACAAAATTGACTAATTCCTTCAATAACTTTCTCATTACCTTGATTAGCCATATCAAAGATTTCAATACCCGTATATTCCTGATTAGTTCCTAATGATTCCTGGACTCTTTCCAATAGCCCTTTAATACCATTACGTGTAGACCAGGCATAGTCCCAACCAATACCATCTAAGCAATTTGTTTTCACAAAAGAAAACTCTCCAGCACTAAAATGTCTTCCAGTATGCACTTTGTGATCTTTAATCAGGCATCCTCCTATACCTGTTCCCAAAATAACAACAGCGCCATCTTGTATATCCTGCAAATTCCCATATCCAATTTCTGCATTGGCTGCACATTTTGCATCATTACCAATCGTTATGTTGATTGGGCATCTTTCTTTTAAAATATCTACGATATTCATCTTATCAATATATCGTAATGCTCCACCTGTAAAAGCGTAACCTATTTCAGGATTGATAATACCTGGCATAGAAATAGCCATACCTTCAATACGATCTATGTATTGATCATAAATGGTACCTATTGTTTCTACAAAATGATCCATTGTATCCATTGGTGTTGGGACACTAGATTTTTCTAAAATTGTTGAATCTTCCTGAATTAAAGCATATTTAATTGAACTTCCACCAACATCTAAAGCTAAATATGTTTTCATTTTCTTCTCTCCTTACCTATTGTTCTCTTATTCTTATTATAAAATGATTGATGTTAATAGGCAAATCAATTATTGTCTTTGGCGACTATGTATATAAACTGCTCCTATAAAAAAGATAATAGTAAAGATAATCAAATAAAAATAGTGACATATTGGAGTTAAAGTTATATTCTCAAATTGATAAGTAATACCTAAGATATTTTGAAATTCGACTACAGCTGTTTGAGGTAACTGTTGAAAACTTTGATTCATCGTTGAATTCATCATAGTTTGCCTTAATAATACTGCTCCATGTGACGTTGGAAAAATCTTAATAACCCATTGAATAATCTCTGGCAAAGTTCCGATAGGAATATAAATACCTGTTAAAAAGCCTATTAATGTTCCTATAATTGATGTTGCTGTTGAAAAGGCATGATTGCTTTTAAAGAAAGATGATATAAAAAACATCATGCTACTATTCATAAGAACTGTCAATAAAAGAATAACAATTATTTGCATATAAACTGAAAATGAAAACCAGCTCCCTTTATTAATAAGAATATATATTTGAGCAAAGAAAAGTGTAATAAGTGAAAGGAAAAAGCTAATGATCAAAGATGCCATAAAATAACCACCAGCTAATGCTGTTTTCTTGATAGGTGTACAATAAAAATCTTTTTGTCTTTTTTGATATTGATCATCCACCATGACACTCAATGTCGCAACACTTGTTGAAACAGAAGTTGTTGCTAGCAATCCTGCCATAACCCATTGATCCATCAACTGATGGATATTTCCTATTTGTTCAAAACTAGAACTATATGTTTCTCCTAAAAAAAGAATATAAAGACCAATAATGATAAATGATGATAATAATGAAAAGAAAACCGCTGTTTTATCTCTCAAATAGATTTTTAAAACCCTTGATGCAAATATAATCATATATGAAGCTCCTTCCCTGTTATTTGAATAAAGACATCATCCATACTTCCTCTTGTAACTTCAAAATCTTCAATATATTTTTGACAATGATTTAAAATGGGTAATGCTTCAAATGTATTTTGAATAAAAGCTGTGATTTCCGTTCCATTTTGAATATATTGAATATTTTTCTCTTTTAACCATTCTTGAATAAAATGATGATTAGAAATCATTGTTAATTTATCTCTTGTATATTGCTTGCGTAATTGAAAAGGAGTCCCTCTTGCAACAATTTCTCCTTCATCCATGATGATGACATAATCGGCTGACATAGCTTCTTCCATATAATGTGTTGTTAAAAAGATTGTCAGCTGATATTTTTTCTGTAAATTATAGATTGTATTCCATACCTCTTGGCGTGTTTGAGGATCTAAACCTGTTGTTGGTTCATCTAAAAATAAAATCTGTGGCTGATGTATAAAAGCTCTGGCTATATCACATTTTCTCTTCTGACCACCCGATAATGTTCCATATAAACGATGAGCATATTTTTCAATATGCATTGTGTTCATGATATCGTTTATGGCTTTTTGTAATTCTTTTCCTTTCAGTCCATAAAGTGCAGCTCGTACTTTCATATTTTCTTCTATCGTCAATAAATCATCTAATAAGCCATCTTGAAATACAATTCCAATGGACTTTCTAATTTCTTCATCTTCATGTTGTAGTTGATGGCCCTGAATCCATACTTCTCCTGCATCTGGTTTTAAAAAGGTACAAAGCATATCAATGGTTGTACTTTTTCCTGCTCCATTACAACCTAAAAATGCAAACAACTGTCCTTGATGAACCTGAAAATCTATGCCTTTGACAGCTTTTATACTACCAAAAGATTTCTTCAAATTTTTAACTTCTATTATTTTCATGATGAATGTCCTCCAGCTTCCTATTGATTTTATCAGCAATTGATTTTTCATGAAAATACATACAAATTCCTGTTACGATACCTACTAACAAAGCAATCATACCTACTTCAATAATATAAAGTATTTGCCATGGAAACCAATGAAAGAGACCTCCTCCAATCCCATAAACTCCTATGAAAATGTCGATAAGAATAACAAAGTTTTCAAACCAAAAGGAATCTATAGGAATCAATGAAGTCAATGTAATTAAAATAGAAATAGCACTTGTGACAATCAGAAATGATAAATAAGTCCAGTGACTTGCTTCCATGACCCTATCAGGAAAGAAAGATAATATTGAAATAATAAAAGATAAAACTGTATAAGAAATACAATTAATCAAAACCATCTGAATAAATTTATTTTTCATACAACTCCTCCTATAAGCCAAACTTTTTCTTAAATGCTGATAAGTAATGACGATTAATAATCAGATGTTCACCGTTCATAAGCTTTGCTTCCATTCTTCCACTCAATAATGGTCGAACTGACTTGAGATAGTGAATATTTAAAATCGTTGATTTATTAATTCTGATAAATGAACTCTCTTCTAACAGCTTTTCCCATTCGTATAGTTTCTTATGAGACAAATATACATCATGATCTAAATAAAGAAATGTCTTTTCATCAACATATTCAATATAATAAATATCTTTAATCAAGATGCGATGTATACGATCATTTTGATATCCCACAACCGTCTGTATGCGCTGATTGACATAATCAATCAAGTCCTTTGTTTCTTTGTCCATTTTCTTATAATAAACATATACCTCAGTTTCTTCACTTTTTCCTTTTTCAATATAAACTTTCAATATGATCACTTCTTTCTATACTTATTATTAATAATTCTTTCATGATTTTCAATTTTTTAAAGATAAGTTGCTTTTTTTGATGGCTAAAATACACAAAAAACATCATAATGACTTCTCATCACGATGTTCTTCTCCCCAAATACATAACTGATCTAAAACTTTCATAAGAGATTGACCACGCTTTGTTAGTGAATATTCAACCTTTGGTGGTATTTGTGGGTAAACCTCTCTATGTATAAGCTGATCTTTTTCTAACTCCTTTAAATTCTGACTTAATGTTTTATCAGATATTTTTTTAATATATCTTTGTAGTTCATTAAATCTAACTGTTTTATATTCCATCAAACAATATAAAATAATCATTTTATACTTTCCTGATATAAATGATAACGTATAACTAAATCCAGTATCTTCAAAATTTGCATTTTCAATATAATTTTTAATCATAGCTTTCTCCTAAGATAGTACCTTACATAAATGTGGGTACTTGTTTTTATTTCTACCTGCATTATAATAAAATTATAGTCATTCTACAATCAAAAGGAAGAATAAATAATGTTAAAAGATTTAGGAGTCAAGCCATATGTATTTCCAATGCCTGTATTAATGATTGCAACTTATGATGAAAATGATAAAGTCGATGTTATGAATATGGCATGGGGTGGTATTTGTTCTCATGATATGGTTGCTTTAAATATTAGTGAAGGACATAAAACAGCTAAGAATATTAAAGCACGTCAGGCTTTTACTTTAAGTATTGCTGATGTGGAACATTTAAAAGAAGCTGATTTCTTTGGTATAGCTTCAGGAAATAATATGAATGATAAGTTTGAAAGAAGTGGATTAACAGCTATTTACAGTCAAAGAGTCGCTGCTCCAGTTATTAAAGAATTTCCATTAACTTTAGAATGTGAAGTTGTTGAATGTCAAAATACGGTTTATGGTTTTAGAGTCGTAGGTAAAATTGTCAATGTTCTAGCAGATGAAAAAGTTCTTGATGAAAATGGAAAAGTTGATCCTACCAAATTAAATGCTTTTGTATTTGATCAATTCCAAAGTGGATATTATGCTATTGGAGAGAAAGTTGGTCAAGCTTGGGAAAGTGGACAGGAATTGATGAAATAGCTACTTTGAATGAGTAGCTATTTTTTTGATTGAATTATGATAATATGGAAAGATTGGAGGTAAAATATGAAAGCATTAATCACAAGGGCTTCATCGGGAATTGGAAAAGCTATTGCAAAAGAATTAAGTCTTCATATATACTCAAGTATTCATTTTTCAAAAGAAATCCTAAAACAACACCACAAATAATTAATTCAGTGAAAAAATACTTCAAGATATGATAAATAATATCTGCTATTTTGATCTTGTGTTGCTATAACTGTCATACGTGAACTCAAATAACATTCTATTAACTTGATCATCTTTTGACTCATTTTTTAATCAACAAAAGTAGTTGGTTCTTCTAATAAAATAATGCCTTTTTGTGAGATAATCGCAAATAATAATGACAAGCGTTTCTTTTCTTCTTCCATAAGCATTGAACCATACTTGTTCAAAGTATTTTCTAATTCCAATTCCTTTAAGAGCTACTCTTCTAAAAACGAATCTTTCTTTATATTAAATATGTGATAAAGCGTATCCATATTTTCTTGAATTGTTAAATCTTCTTCAAACAAAAGTTTCTGTTTTGCATAATTAATACGTCTTACTAAAAAATCCTTTTAGACTTCTTATAATATTTCATGAATATCTTCTAAGAAGTTAAAATCATAATCTTTTAAAAGATCCAAGCATATATCTATACGTTGATGTTCTAATAAAGTTGTAGGATGATGGGCATCATAACCAAAACAAACTTTATTATCTTTTGTAACATGTTTAAAGAATTCTGGATGTGGATAAGGATATGCCAAACCATCTTGAAAGTAAAGTTTCCCATATCTTAAACCATTTAAGTTAATTTCTAAAACAGCATGATATTTTTTAGCCGCTTCAACAATGATTTGTGATGCCTTGTCACATGCTGGTGTCCATTGTCTTCTTCCTAACATAAAGAAGTCTGGATGTGCTATATATCTTGTTAATCCTAGTTCCAAAGCACTTTGAATTTGATTTGCATACATCAAGACATCTTCATCATTATTAAAATAATCATAATTATATCCATCAAAATAGCGGAAATGCTGTCCAATAATCATGTAATCACAACATTCTTTCATTTTAAGTAAATAATCTTTTTGATCATCATAATATTCTATTTCAAAGCCTACTAATACTTCAATTTGATCTTTATACTTATCTTTTAATTGATACATCGTATGTAAATATTCTTGAACATCTCGATTATACATACGTTCAGCAGCTATTTCTACATGAGGATAGGCCATATGCTCACTAAATCCTATCGTTTTCATTCCAGCTTCTATCGCTGCCAGAATATATTGTTCATCTTTTCCAACAGCATGATGACAGCGTGTTGTATGCGTATGTAAATTAAAATTCTGTTCCATTATTTATCTCCATTTTTATAAAAATTCTTGAATATCTTTTTCTATAAATCCTTGATCTGTTAACACCATCATAGATGTAAAACCACAATCTTGAATCAATTCCAAAGATTCTTTATAATAACAATCTAACATTTCTTTTTGATGACAGTCACTATTAAGACAGATTTTCCCACCATGATCATGAATATATTTTAATAGTATATGATGTGGATAAGGTGTTTTTCTTTGTCCTCTGGCAATAGCACCTGTATTGACTTCAAAAATTTTCTTTTGATCAATAAGCATATCAATACATTCATATGCTAATTTTAAATATTCCTGATCATCAAAATCAATAAATTCTTCATTCTCATTAAACTTTGTAAGTAAATCAATATGCCCTACTATATCTACATCACTTCTATAAGCTATCTTTTTCACTTCTTCATAATAACTTTGAGCATAGCTTAAAAAATCCCCATAATAATCTACAATCTTATGCGTCACTTCCTGACTTTGATCAACAGCTAAATATTCTTCACCAGCTTTTACAAAATGAACACTTCCAATAATATAATCATATGGATTATTTTTTTCAAAGCTTTGTCCTAAAATATCTTCTTCAATACCTAAAAAAATATGTATCTGATCTTTATATTTTTCTTTGACTTCAAGGACATCTTGAATATATTTTTGGGTGTTATCATCAGTCATAGAGTAATCATCTATTTCTCGACAATTCCCATGTCCTGAAAAGCCTAAAATCGTAAAACCTTTTTGAATAGCTTCTAAAGTCATGTCCTCGATTGTATTTTTGCCATCACAATAAAGTGAATGTGTGTGTAAATTTTGTTTTATCATATTTTATCATCCCTCTCCTATTATAATTCTTTTTCATTTCCATTGATAGTCTAAAAAGACTGTCTTTAAACAGTCTTCATTTATTCTCTAATGGCTAGAATATTATGTGGCTCAATTCCAACATACACTTTTTGTCCTTCATCAAACAGTGTAGAACTTCTAAACAATGTTTCTGATTTTAAAATAACATCATGACAATTTAATGTATATCGTAAAACATTTCCTCTTGAAATATAGTGACTAACTTTTGCTTCAAAACTATAGACATTTTGATCTTGAATTGGTTCATTTTGAATAGAAATGGTTTCCGGTCTAATTGCATAATAATGATTATCAAAGTCTTGTTTTGGTAGCAATGTTTTTAATTGATGATTATCTAATATATTATAATGTCCTATAAATTCAGCCGCAAATTTAGAAACAGGGTGTGTATATAATTCTACAGGATTTCCACTTTGTTCAATGATTCCACCATTCATTAAATGAATTTTATCAGACATAATCATAGCTTCATCTTGATCATGTGTTACAAATATAGTTGTAATTTTTAACTCTTTTTGTACACGTTTGATTTTTTCCTGTAACTCACGTCTTAATTTTGCATCAATTGCACTTAATGGTTCATCTAATAATAGAACTTTTGGTTCCATAACGATTGCCCTTGCGATAGCTACACGTTGTTGTTGTCCACCAGATAATTGATTCGGATAACTTTTTTCTTTTCCTACCAAATCTACCATTTCAATAGCACGCTGTACTTTTTGAGCTATCTGATTTTTATCTACTTTTGCAATTTTTAAACCAAAGGCAATATTTTCCTCTACATTCATATTTTGAAATAATGAGTATTGTTGAAAAACCATCCCTATACCACGTTTTTGAACTGGTACATCTGTAATATCTTTACCATCTAATATAATTCTTCCTGAATTAATCTGCTCTAATCCTGCTAAAGATCGTAATAATGTTGATTTTCCACAACCACTTGGTCCAAGTAATGTAACTAATTCACCTTTTTCTACATCTAAATGAATATTTTTTAAAACCTGATTTTCACCATCATAGCTTTTGCATATATCTCTAAATTCAATGTATGCCATTAATTTTTCCCCCTCTTTGTGACTGCTTTATTTTGAATCATTAATGTTAATGTTGAAATGATAAATGTTGTAATAAAAAGAATAACGATAATTGCACTTGATAATTGTCCTGATTTTGACATTGTTTGATATAAATAAATACCTGCTGTTCTAAATGCACTTCCGGCAATCATATTAACAACAACGAAATCTGCAAATAACATTGTAAAAGCTAGCATCATTGTTGAAATAATTCCATTTTTCATTTGTGGAATAATAATTGAAAAGAAGGCATGTAGTTGAGAACATCCTAACACCTGTGCAGCTTCTACAACATATTTCACATTTAATGCGCCAATTGTATTTTTTAAACCTCTAAATGTATATGGTAATATAATGATACAGTAAGCTCCTACTAAAAGAAAAAGACGATTTGATAAAAAGCCGGGTTTACCTGAATATAGTGAAATTATACCTACTGCTAAAATAACACCTTGAATGGCATATGGAATATTACATAAAATTTCAATATACTTTTCTAATTTTGGCATATATAATGTTGTCACATAAAGAACTAATAATATAGCCAAACTACAAATACACACTGGCACAAAAGAAATAACTAAAGATCTTAATAATGAATTAATAAAAGCTCCATCTGTTAATATTTCTGAATAGAAGCTAAGAGTAAAACCAGTTGGTAAAATATCCATCCATGCTGTAAAAACAGAATATAAGAAAGTTAAAGCTAATGGTATAATTAAAAATGCTGCGATAATAAATAAAATACATCCATCCCATAATTGTGTTTTTAATTTCATTGGACACCACCTGATTTCTTTTGTAATTTATTTGTAATTAAAACTGAAATAACCATTAAAGCCATCATGACCAATGAAAGAGCACAACCAAATTCTTGATTTTGAACAACTTCACCAACAAATTGTTGAGAAATACGAATTGGTAATAGAGAAATATTATTACTCAACAATGCATATGCTGTTCCATAAGCTGCTAATGAATTAGCAAATAAAACTGAAAATGTTCCTAATATACTTGGTAATAATGATGGTATTGCAACTTTAAACCAATAGTGAAAACTGTTTCCACCTAATAGTCCTACAGCTTCTTTCCATTCTTTTCTTAATCCTGAAAAAATAGGAAGCATCAATAAAGTTCCTAATGGAATTTGAAAATAAATGTAAGTTAATAACAAACCATTAATTGTATATAAATCATAATTAGCCAAAAATTCTATTCCATAATTTTTTCCAATTAATGTTAATATACCAACATTTCCTAATAAAATCATAAAAGCAAAAGCTAATGGAACTCCAGCAAAATTACTTGTAATATTTAATACTGAAGTGAAAGCATTTCTTATTTTAGGACTGGCATTATGTGCTGCTTTTGCACCAATAAATGCAATAAATATACCAACAACAGCTGAAAAAATAGATATCCATAAACTGTTATAAATAGACTGTTGATATAGACGTGTACCAAAAATTTTAACAAAATGGTCTAGAGTAAAACCTCCACCACCTGTCTTTGAAAAACTTTCTATCACAATATTAATTAATGGTAATATTTCAAATAATAAGACAATGATAAAAAAGGGTAATAAAGCGAACAGATAAAATTTATAGTTCTTTTTTGCTTTCATGAATACGTTTCACCTCCAAAGGTTTCATTTTTTCAGTTGCTTGAATATCCAATAAATAACAAAGCAACGGCGCAAACTCTAATGTTGTGAGAACTTGTGAATGATACCCATTCACAATGCGTTGATCAATAATATATAATGCTGTGGTGCGTTGCTGATGACTATTACCACCATGATAACCATTTTCACTCATTCCATGATCTGCACCTACTACAACACTATATCCATCTTTAATCCATTGTGGAATATATGTTGAAAGGAGTTTATCATTTTGAATGACTGCTTGCGCATATTCTTGTGAACCTGCACCATATTTATGGCCTGCATCGTCGATACCCATTGGATGTATAAACACAAAATCATATTGATCATGTGACATTAAACTTGATGATAATGCATATAAATGATTATCTGGATAAGTATCTTCATAATAGAAAAAACCTTGATCTATATAAGACTTTGAATCATGATGATAGACATCTTGAAACTTATTAAATGGTGCTGATAAATAGAGCTCACTAATCCAATAATATGCTAATGCTAGACTTTTTTTATGATTCTGTTTAAGTAATTCAAATATATGGACTTGGTTAGATAATCGACATATATTATTATTTGTAATTCCATGTTCATATACTGGTAATCCAGTAAAAATTGTTTCGTACATAGGGCGTGAAGCGCTAGGTAATTCACCTAGCACTTCATATTTAGCCGCCTTTTTATGTTCACATAAATGTTCTAAATAACCTAAATGCTCTCTAGCATATTCACTCTGTAATCCATCTAATAAAACAAATACAACTTTATTATTGTGCATAAGCAACAACTTCCTCCTGCCAAGATGTTGATAAATCTGACACAGCTTGATCCCAAGCTTCCTGATCTTCAATAAAGCGTGCATTTTTATATTGTTCATCTGGTAAAAGCATTGCCTTTACATCTTCTGGTAATTCTACATCATCACGAATTGGACGCGCATAACCTTTAGCTAAATTAATCTGTCCCTCATCAGATAAAATATATTCCCTTGCTAATGCAGCAGCATAAGGACGTTTTGTATAGGCATTGATAATTGTACAATATCCACTTTGAATTGCTCCATCTGTTGGTACTGATACTTCAAAATGAGCATTGGCATTATTTTCTAAGATTTGTGAACGATATCCTAATGAATTGTAATCCCATAAAACTGCAACTTCTATTTCACCTTTTTCTAAACGTGCAACACTTGTGTCTCCCATATCTAATCGATCATCTTCAGCTAAAGTCTTGAAAAAGTCTAGACCTGGCTGTATATTGCTTTCACTACCACCAAAAGCGATAGCAGCACTTAATAATGCACTTTGTGCCTGAGTTGCTACTGAAACGTCTCCAATTGTTAATGTATAATCTCCATTTAAAACATCTTGCCAACTTTTTGGTGCTTGATCAACAAGATCAGTATTTGTAATAAATGTAATTGTACCATAGTATCCTATAATCCAATCACCATTATCATCTTTAGCCCAATCAGGAATTGAATCCCAATATGATGTTTTATAAGGTAAAGTTACCCCTTGTTCTTCTGCAACTGGTCCAAATGATTGTCCAACATCACCGATGTCTTTTGTTGCATCACTTGCTTCATTTGCAAAAATAGCAAGTTCCTCTGCACTAGACATATCTGTATCAGTATGTTTAATTCCATATTCATCTTCAAGTTCTGTCCATGTTTCAATCCAGTTAGCCCATGTATCTGGCATTCCAACAGAATTAACTTCTCCATCTTCTTTTGCTTTTTCCGTAATTTCTTCAATTGTCATTGAATTTAAATCAACCTTTGTTTGTGTGCTTTCTTCAGCGCATCCTGTTAAAAATGTTGCTGCAACAAGAGCACTCATCCCCAATTTAAAAAATTTATTTTTCATTTTCATACTTCCTCCTTAGCGAGTAAAGTATAGCATTTATAAAATTTAGTTAAATATCTTCATTTTGTAAAGAATTGTAAAAATAAAAACACTATAACAAGTGTTTTGTAAATATTTTAAAAAGGAATTTAAATTCTATATTAACATTTATTAAGTTTTTAGATACTTTTGCTTTATATAAAAAGTTATAAAAATTACATATTTTTCTATATAAGTATAATAATTTGAGTCTTTCAATTTATCATTTAAACTAATATAAATAAATATTATTTAAGTTGATCATCATTTTAATATTTG